>JAKAHL010000245.1 GCA_021815005.1 Chloroflexota bacterium | reverse complement strand
GGGCGGCGCAAGCTTCGAGCTGGCCCTGCGCCGGGCGGCAGACGACGGAGACGCCTGAGTGCGACGCCTCGGGGTGCGGCCGGGCCTGCCCAAGGGCCAGCCCGAGACGGCGCTGACCGGGCGCTGGCCATCGGGCAGGATGGGCCATTCGGCACAGGTTTTCTATGCCATCCGGTACACTCCGCCCGTCCCTCCCAACCAACGTGCCCAATTTGGACGGTGATGCCCATGAAGGTCGGCGTCGCCAAGGAGACCGCTGCCGGGGAACGGCGCGTCGCCTTGGTGCCCGAGGCGCTCGGCAAGCTGACGGCTGCCGGGCTTGAGGTGCTCGTCGAGGCTGGCGCCGGCGACGGCGCCATGATCCCCGACCAGGCGTTCCGGGATGCCGGCGCGACGGTCGTGGCCACCGACGAGCTCTATGCCCAGAGCGACGTGATCCTGCGGGTCCAGAAGCCCGCGGGCGCCGAGATCGCCCGGCTGCGGAGCGGGCAGGCCCTCGTGGGGCTGCTGTCGCCGCTGCTCGATCCGGCGCTGATGCAGACGCTCGCCGAGGCCGGCGTCACCGCCATCAGCCTCGACGCGATCCCGCGGACCCTCTCCCGAGCCCAGACGATGGACGCGCTCTCGTCGCAGGCCAACGTCGGCGGGTACAAGGCCGTCCTCGTCGCCGCCAACGCGTACGGGCGCTACTTCCCGCTGCTGACGACCGCCGCCGGCACCGCGAAGCCCGCCAACGTGCTCATCCTCGGCATCGGCGTGGCCGGCCTCCAGGCCATCGGGACCGCCCGCCGCCTCGGCGCGGTGGTGGCGGCGTACGACGTGCGGCCGGAGACGGCCGAGCAGGCGGAAAGCCTGGGCGCCAAGTTCGTCAGGCTCCGGACCGCGATCGATGCCACCGGGTCCGGCGGCTATGCCCGCGCGCTGACGCCCGAGGAGCAGGCGGCCCAGCAGGCGGAGCTCAACGAGGTCATCGGCAACCAGGACGTGGTGATCACCACCGCGCAGGTGCCGGGCCGCAAGCCGCCGGTGCTGGTCACGGCGGCCGCGGTCGCCAACATGCGGCCCGGCTCGGTGATCGTGGACATGGCCGCCAGTGCGCTCGGCGGCAACTGCGAGCTGTCGCGGCCAGGCGAGACGGTGGTCACCGCGAACGGCGTCACCGTCATCTCGCCGGAGAACCTCCCGGCGTCGATGCCCGCCTCGTCGTCGCAGTTCTACGCCCGGAACATCTCCGCGCTGCTGCTCGGAATGGTCAAGGGGGGCGCGCTGGCGCTCGACTTCGACGATGAGGTCACCCGGGCCACCGTGATCACGCACGGCGGCAAGGTCACCTCGGACGCGGTGGCCAAGCTCCTGGCGCCCGCCGGAGGCAACGCATGAACGGCAGCCAGCTGACCATCGACCTCGCGTTCACGATCTTCGTGCTCGCGATCCTGACCGGGTTCGCGGTGATCTCCAAGGTGCCCGCGACGCTGCACACCCCGCTGATGTCGGGCGCCAACTCCATCCACGGCATCGTGCTCGTGGGCGCCATGATCATCGCGGTCAGCGCCAACGACCCGGTCACGTACCTCGTGTCGTTCCTGGCCGTGGCGTTCGCCTCGCTCAACGTGGTGGGTGGCTATGTCGTGACCGACCGGATGCTCCAGATGTTCAGGCGCAAGCCCGCCGCGCCCAAGGCCGCGTCCGCGGAGGGCAGGTCGTGACCGTCAGCGCCACAACCTTCGACCAGATCATCCGGCTCATCTGGCTCGGCGGCGCCACCGCGTTCGTCCTGGGCCTCGTCCAGATGAACTCGCCCGCCACGGCGCGCAACGGCAACCTCCTGTCGGCGGGAGGCATGGCGCTGGCGATCGCCGCCTCCGCCGTGTGGCTGCTGGTGCTCCCGCCGTCGGGATCGTTCAACCCGGTCGGCTGGGTGGTCATCCTGCTCGGCATCGCCGTGGGCGGCGGCTACGGCCTGTACTCCGCGCGGACCGTCAAGATGACCGCGATGCCTCAGTTGGTGTCGCTGTTCAACGCGGTCGGCGGCGGCGCGGCGGCGCTGATCGCCATCAGCGAGTACATGGGCCATGTGAGCGCCGGCGTCGCGCCAGGCCTCCAGGACAACATGGCGACGGTGCTCGACGTGGTCATCGGCTCGGTGACGTTCACCGGCTCGCTGATCGCGTCCGGCAAGCTCATGGGCCTGCGGATCACGCCGTCCAAGCCGGTACGGGTGCCGGGCGGCCAGGCTCTGACCGGCCTGCTCACGGCCGTCGCTGTCGCCGGCGCGCTCTACATCTGGTTCGGCAACGTCAGCCTGCCCGTGCTGGCGGCCGTCCTGGTGGCGGCGCTCCTGTTCGGCGTGACCATGACGCTGCCGATCGGCGGCGCCGACATGCCCGTCGTCATCAGCCTGCTCAACTCGTTCACCGGCACTGCGGTGGCGATGGCGGGTTTCGTGCTCAACAACCCGCTCCTCATCATCGCCGGCGCCCTCGTCGGCGCCTCGGGCGCGATCCTCACCAAGCTGATGGCCGATGCCATGAACCGCTCGGTCCTGAACATCATGGTCGGCGGTTTCGGCGGGGGCGACGGCGCGGTAGCCGCGGTCGGCGGCGCGGGCGGCTCTGTCCGCGAGGTCTCGATGGACGACGCCGCGATCCAGCTCGCCTACGCCTCCGAGGTGATCATCGTCCCCGGCTACGGCCTGGCCGTGGCGCAGGCGCAGCACGCCGTCCGGGAACTGGCCGAGGTTCTGGAGGCCAGGGGCGTGGACGTGAAGTACGCGATCCACCCGGTGGCGGGCCGCATGCCGGGGCACATGAACGTGCTCCTCGCCGAGGCCAACGTCCCGTACACGCAGCTGCGCGAGATGGAGGACGTCAACCCGGAGTTCGATCGCTGCGACGTGGCGCTCGTGGTCGGGGCGAACGACGTCACCAACCCGGCGGCGCGACGGCCCGGCTCGCCGGTCTCGGGCATGCCGATCCTCGACGTGGATCACGCGAAGAACATCATCGTGATGAAGCGCTCGATGGGCCGAGGCTACGCGGGCATCGACAACGAGCTCTACGCGAACCCCAAGACGGGGATGCTGTTCGCAGATGCGAAGGCCGGCCTCGCCGAACTGGTGGCGGCGGTGAAGTCCCTGTAGCGCGACCCTCGCCCGCGCTGGCGGCCCCGTGGGCATCCTGTCCCGGGGCCGTCGCGATTCCAGGCGACCTCGCTCCCGCCTCGCCGGGTGTCGCTCCCGCCCGGCCGGGCCTCGCCGCCAGAGCCCACCATCGCGATGGTTCGCATCTCGCGGAACTACCGCGAGACGGGGCCCGTGCCGGGAATCGCCGCGCGTCGCCGCGCGTCGCCGCGCCGGGCCTCGCCGCGCCGGGTCTCGCCGCCAGAGCCCACCATCGCGATGGTTCGCATCTCGCGGAACTACCGCGAGACAAGGGCGTGCCGGACCAGCCCTGTGGTTCCGCGAGCCCGGAACGACCCGGCGCGGGGCCGGCGGCGGTGGCAGGAGGGCCGGG
>JAKAHL010000012.1 GCA_021815005.1 Chloroflexota bacterium | reverse complement strand
GCGTGACCGCCGCCAGGGCGCGCGCCGCCGCCGACGGCCGGCCGACGGGCACGTCCGGCAGCCCCGACGCCTGACCCGCAGCCCGAGACCAGCCGAACCCATGCCTGCCGAAGTCAACCTCGACGCCAAGCTCGCCGGCCTCGCCGCCCAGTACGAGGACGTCACGCGCCAGCTCGGCACCCCCGAGGTCCTGGGCGATCCGAGCCAGCTCCGCCGCCTGGGCCGCGAGCTCGCCCGCCTCGAGCCGGTGGTCGCCGCGTACCGCGAGCTGCACGGGGTCCGCGACCAGCTCGCCGGCGCCCGCGAGATGCGCGACGCTGAATCGGACGAGGATCTCCGCGCGCTCGCCCGCGACGAGATCGCCGAGCTCGAGGGTCGCGAGACGCGGCTCCTCGAGGATCTCAAGGTCTCGCTCCTCCCGCGCGACCCCAACGACGACCGCAACGTCATCGTGGAGATCCGGGCCGGCGCCGGCGGCGAGGAGGCGGCGCTGTTCGCGTCCGAGCTGCTGCGCATGTACACGCGCTACGCGCAGGAGCACAAGTTCGCCACCGACCTGATGAGCCTCAACGAGACCGGCATCGGCGGCATCAAGGAGGCCATCCTCGAGGTCGCCGGCGACGGCGCCTACAGTCGGCTCAAGTTCGAGGGCGGCGTCCACCGCGTCCAGCGCGTGCCCGCCACCGAGTCGTCGGGGCGGATCCACACGTCCACCGCCACGGTCATCGTGCTGCCCGAGGTGGACGACATCGAGATCGACATCGACGAGGAGCGCGACCTGCGGATCGAGGTCAAGCGCTCGTCCGGCCCCGGCGGCCAGTCGGTCAACACCACGGACTCCGCGGTGCGCATCACGCACATCCCCAGCGGCCTCGTCGTGGAGATCCAGGACGAGAAGAGCCAGCACAAGAACAAGGCCAAGGCGATGAGCGTCCTGCGCTCGCGGCTGTACGACCTGGAGCTGACCAAGCAGCGCACGGCCCAGAGCGCCGAGCGCAAGATGATGGTGGGCGGCGGCGAGCGCTCCGAGAAGATCCGCACCTACAACTTCCCGGACAACCGGGTGACCGACCACCGCATCGGCGTGACCATCCACAACGTGCCGGCGGTCCTGGAGGGCCAGATCGACCCGCTCATCGACGCGCTCCAGATGGCGGACCAGGCCGACCGGCTGCAGGCGCTCACGGAGTCGGACGAGTAGGCCGTGGCCGACACCTCGCGCAACGTGGCGGCGACGGCGGGCACCGTGGCGGCGCTGGTGGCCGAGGCCGCCGCGCGGCTGGACGCGTCGGGGTCGGGCT
Source organism: Chloroflexota bacterium (assembly GCA_021815005.1). Classification (GTDB taxonomy): domain Bacteria; phylum Chloroflexota; class Limnocylindria; order Limnocylindrales; family CSP1-4; genus CAIXZV01. The sequence continues at coordinate 14,955 of JAKAHL010000012.1, read as the reverse complement.
CGCCGCGACTGGACGCGGAGCTGCTGCTCGGCCACGTGCTGGGCGTGGACCGGATCGGCGTGATCGCCCACCCGGAGGCGCCCGTGGGGGCTGGGCCGCGGGCGCAGTTCGCCGCCGAGGTCGCGCGCCGCGAGGCCGGCGAGCCGGTCGCCTACATCCGCGGCTTCCGCGAGTTCCACGGCTTGGCCATCGCGACCGACCCCCGCGCCCTGATCCCGCGCCCGGAGACGGAGCTGCTCGTGGACGCGGCGCTGGCCGAGGTGGTCCGCCGCCTCACGGCCACGCCGCGCCAGCCCGGCGCCCCCGCCCTCCGCGTGGCCGACGTGGGCGCCGGCTCGGGGGCGATCGCCATCGCGCTCCTCGCGGCGCTCCGGGCCCGGCGCATGGCCGAGCACGTTGTCGTCGTGGCCACCGACGTGTCCGCGGACGCGCTGCAGCTTGCCCGCGAGAATGCCGTGGGCCACGGCCTTGCGGACCGGCTGGTGTTCGTGGAGGCGGACCTGCTGCCGCCGGTCGTGGACCCGCGGTGCGCGGTGGTCTGCGCCAACCTGCCCTACGTCGCGACGGCCCAGCTCGACGGCCTCGCGCGCGACCTCTCCTTCGAGCCTCGGACCGCGCTCGACGGCGGGCCCGACGGGCTGGACCTCGTGCGGCGGCTGCTGGACCGCCTGCCGGACGCCCTGACGCCCGACGGGGTCGCGCTGCTCGAGATCGGCGCGGACCAGGGCGACGCCGTCGTTGCGGCGGCGGCGCACCGGCTGCCAGGCTGGCGGTGCAGCGTGCAGGCGGACCTCGCCGGTCTGCCGCGGCTGGCCCGCGTGGGGCCCCGGCCGGGGGCCGGGGCGGGGAACCGCCCGTGATCCCGGACTACCGGCCCGCGGTGCGCCCCGAGCCCGCCTTCCCGGTCCGGATGGTGGTGCTGGACATCGACGGGACCCTCGTGGGCGAGGACCTGCAGATCGGGCCCCGGACGCGCGCGGCGATCGGCGAGGCGGTCCGGCGCGGCGTCCGCGTGTCGCTTGCCACCGGGCGGATGCCCAGCTCGGCCGTCGTGTTCGCCAGCCTGCTGGGGCTGGACATGCCGCTCATCGGGCACCAGGGGGCCGTGATCCGGGCGATGCCCCTGCGCCCCCAGGCGTCCCTGCCCGCCAGCGCCCACGCGCGGGGCCGAGTGGGCCGCGTCCTCCACCACGCGCCGCTGTCGGCGGCGGCGACCCGCGAGGCGATCGCCTGGTGCCGGGCCCGCGGGCTCGACCCGCACCTCAACGACCTGGAGCGCATCGTCGTCTGGGAGGGCGACCCGTCGTTCGCGGACTACTCCGCCTACGTGGGCACCGACGCGCGCATCGTGCCGGACCTGGCGGCGGCCGTGACGCACCCGGTGAGCAAGGTCATCGCGGTGGGCGAGCCCGGGCGGCCGATGGAGCTGGTGGCCGACGCGCGCTGCCACTTCGCGGGCCGGGCGGACGTGACGGTGTCGCACCCCCGGTTCCTGGAGTTCGTGGCGCCCGGGGTCTCCAAGGGGCGCGCCGTGGCCTGGCTGGCGCACGAGGGGGGGATCCCCATGGGCGCGGTGATGGCGATCGGCGACTCGCTCAACGACGCCGAGATGATCGGGGACGCCGGCCACGGCGCGGCCATGCCCACGGCCGTTTCCGAGGTGCGTCGCGTCGCGCGCTACCTCGCCCGCCCGGTGGCCGACGAGGGCGCGGCGCAGCTGATCGAGCAGATCGTGCTGGCCTCCCCGCGCGAGGCGGCGGCCAACGCGGAGCGGCTGCGCGCCGAGGCCGGGCTCGAGTCCGCGGCGTCGGCGACGACCGCGCCGATCGAGGCCGGGAAACGGGGGGCCGCGTGACCGCGCGCCTCGTCCCGGACACGCCCGCCGCCCGCGCCGAGGCCGTTGGCCTGCTGCGAGCCGGTGGCATCGTGGCCGTGCCCACCGACACCGTGTACGGGATCGCCGCCGACATGGCGCTGCCGGACGCCATCGAGCGGCTGTTCGCCGCCAAGGGGCGCCCGCCCGAGAAAGCCGTGGCCGTGCTGCTGGCCGACGCCGCGCAGGCGGGCGAGTTGGGCGCCGTGTCGCCGGCTGCCGCGGCCTTGGCGACGCGGTTCTGGCCCGGCGGCCTCACCCTCGTCCTCCCGGTGCGCCCCGAGGCTCGCCTGCCGCGCGTGCTGGCAGGTGGCGCGCCCACCATCGGCGTGCGCGTGCCCGACCACCCGGCACCGCGGGCGCTCGCCGCGGCCCTCGGCCCGCTGCCCACCACGTCCGCCAACCGGTCCGGCGAGCCCGACGCGCGCGACGCGGCCGAGATCCTCGAGCGGCTGGGCGGGTCCCTCGCGCTCGTGCTGGACGGCGGGCCGATCCGCGGCGGCCAGGCCTCGACCGTCGTGGACTGCACGCTCGAGTGGCCGTCGGTCCTGCGCGAGGGCGCCATCCCGTCCGCCGACATCGCGGCGGCGCTCACCCGGGCCGGCATCGCCCACGCCATCGGCACCTGGGACGTGGACGAGGCGTAGCGGCGCGGCCCCGGCACGCCGCGGCTCGGGACGCCGCGGCGGAATCCGTCCGCCCCGACGCCGACTCGTGGGACAATGCGCCGGTCGCCGTGACCGTTCGTCCTGAGCCGAGGAGGTTCCCCGTGCCCGAGTCCGCCGTTCCGTCCGCCGCCTGGGCCCCCATCTCCGCGGTGGACCCCGAACTGTGGGCCGCGATGGAGAGCGAGCGCCACCGCCAGACGGACAAGATCGAGCTCATCGCGAGCGAGAACTACGTCTACGCGGCGGTCGAGGAGGCGCAGGGCTCCTGGCTGACCAACAAGTACGCCGAGGGCCTGCCCGGCAAGCGCTACTACGGCGGCTGCGAGTACGTGGACGTGGTGGAGGACCTCGCCCGGGCCCGCGCCTTGGCGCTGTTCCCCGGCGCCGACCACGTCAACGTTCAGCCCCACTCGGGCGCGCAGGCGAACATGGCCGCCTACTTCGCGGTCGTCCGCCCCGGCGACAAGATCCTCGGCCTGAGCCTGGCCCACGGCGGACACCTGACCCACGGCTCGCCGGTCAACTTCTCCGGGCGCCTGTACGAGGTCCACGCCTACGGGGTGGACAAGGTCACCGAGCGCCTGGACTACGACGCGATCGAGGCCCAGGCCAGGGAGGTGCGGCCCAAGCTGCTGGTCGCCGGCGCCTCCGCCTACCCGCGCGTCTGGGACTTCGAGCGCCTGGCGGCCATCGCCCACGGCGTCGGGGCGCTGCTGTTCGTGGACATGGCCCACTTCGCCGGCCTCGTGGCCGCGGGCCTCCACCCGAGCCCGTTCCCCCACGCGGACCTGGTGACCACCACCACCCACAAGACCCTGCGCGGCCCGCGCGGCGGCCTCGTCTTCGCCCGGGCGGATCTCCCCGCGGGCATCGACCGGGCGGACTTCCCGGCGCTCGGCAAGAGCACCCTCGCGGCGGCCGTGGACAAGAGCGTGTTCCCCGGCGTCCAGGGGGGTCCGCTGATGCACGTCATCGCGGCCAAGGCCGTCGCCCTCCACCTGGCCCAGACCGACGCGTTCCGTGCCGACCAGGCCCGCACGGTGGAGAACGCCCGGGTCCTGGCGGAGACGCTCGCCGGGGCCGGCGCCCGCCTCGTCTCGGGCGGCACCGACAACCACCTGATGCTCGTGGACGTGACGCCGCTGGGCGTGACCGGCCGGGAGGCGGAGACGCTGCTGGACGACGTGGGCGTCACGGTCAACAAGAACGCCATCCCGTTCGACCAGAACCCGCCCAACGTCGCGTCCGGGATCCGGATCGGCACGCCGGCCACGACGACCCGCGGCATGGGGCCAGCGGAGATGCGCCAGATCGGCCAGCTCATCGTGGACGCCATCCGCGGCCGGGCAGACGCCGCCGCGCACGAGCGGATCCGCGGCGAGGTCCGCGAGCTGACGGGCCGCTTCCCCGTGCCTGGCCTGCCGCAGGCTCGCGGCTGAGCGGCGCCTGACGCCACCAGAACGCCCAGGAGCAAACCTCTCGCGATGCACCTCATCCCGGCGTTCGGCACCGTCCTGCCGATCGTCGTCGCAGCGTTCGCGGTCGCGGCCGTGCTGTCGCTGGTCGCAACGCCGATCGTCATCCGCGCGGCGCGGCGGCTGGGCGCCCTCGACGAGCCCAACAGCCGCCGCGTGAACGCGACCCCGGTCCCGCGCGGGGGCGGCGTCGCGGTCGCGGTCGCCTACCTGCTCGTGGCCACCGTCGTGGTGGTGCTCAACGAGCACAGCGACCTCATCCCCGACCCCAACCGGCCGGAGACGTCAACCTTCCTGGCGGTGCTGGCCGGCGGCGCGCTGGCGGCGCTGCTGGGCCTGCTCGACGACCTGCTCCAGCTCCGGGCGCGCTGGCAGCTGCTGACGCAGCTCGTGGTCGCGGCCGTCCCCGTGCTCGCGGGCGTGGTGCCGGCCATCCTGAACAACCCGCTGGGGCCCGGCACCATCCCGCTCGGGGTCGCGGCCGCCGCCGGCTTCACCGTGGTCTGGATCCTGGGCATGATCAACAGCATCAACTTCATCGACGGGCTCGACGGCCTGTCGTCCGGGATCGCGTTCATCGCGGCGGTGACGCTGGGGACCATCTCGCTCACGACCGTGATCGGCGTCACGGGCCAGCCGCTGGTGGGGGTCCTGTGCTTTGCCCTGGCCGGCGCGCTGCTCGGCTTCCTGCGCTGGAACTTCCACCCGGCCAAGGTCTTCATCGGCACCACCGGCGTCATGTTCGTCGGCTACATGCTCGCGATCCTCGCGATCCTCGGCGCCGCCAAGGTGGCGGTGGCGCTGCTGGTCCTGGGCGTCCCGATCATCGACACGTTCTGGATCATCGTCCGGCGCCTCGCCACCGGGCGCTCGCCGTTCACGCCGGACCGCGGGCACATCCACCACCGGCTGCTGGACCTGGGCCTCAGCCACGCCCAGACCGTGCTGGTGATCTACCTGATCTGCGTCGTCCTGGCGGTGCTGTCCGTCGTGCTGTCCGAGAACGAGCAGGTCTACGCGTTTCTCGGGCTCGCGGTGGCGTTCGGCGTCGGGCTGTTCCTGCTGGCCCGCGGCGACCGCGGCGCGCTCGAGGCCGAGACGTACGAGAGCCGGCCGGGCGTCGGCGGCACCGCCGGCCGCCCGGCCGGCGGCACGTCCGCCCGACCCGACGAATAGGCGCGTGGCGCGACCGGCGGCGAGCGACCCGCCCCTCCCCGGCGCGGCCGGCGGGGGTCCTCGCGTCCCGGACCGTGTCCGCCTCCGCGTGCGCGCCCTGATCGCTCGGGTCGCGGCACCGAATCCGACCCGCAACCAACGTGCTGGCCGCCCGGGCCCTCTGCTACCATCGACGGCGCGGTGAAGGGTCGCCCATGAGCACCGGTGTCGGAGCGTATCTCGCGCTGTTTTCCGAGATCGGCTCGCTGCTCCTGGTGTCCACCCTGGCCGGGGCACTGGGCGGGCACTGGCTGGACCAGCAGCTCGCGTCGAGTCCGATCTTCCTGCTGCTGGGCTTTCTCGGCGGCGCCGGGATCGGCACCATCGGGATTTGGCGACTGATCACACGGTTCCTGAAGCGGTTCGACTAGACCGGCCACGGAACAGGCAGAAAGACCCGGGCCCGCCACGCCCGCGGACGGACCGCTTGGAGGACACGTGACCACCGAGGCGCAGACTGACGGGAAGCGCAGCCGGCAGCCGCTGGTCATCGGCCTGCTCCTCCTCCTCGTGATCGTCGCGGACATCGTCGCCTTCGTCGTCGCCCCCCCGTTCGACCCGAGCGCGGGCTCCGGCGCCGCGTGCTCCTACCCCGTCTGCTACATCAACGGCAACCTGGAGCTGCCCGCGCCGCATGTCGTGTGGCGCGCCGCCGGCGACGCCTCCACGGCCCCCCTGGACCTGGTGACGTTCGACGTGTCGATCACCTCGACGATCATCACCATGTGGATCGTCTCGGTCATCGTGATCCTCCTGCTGTTCCTCATGACCCGCGGCCGGGAGATGGTCCCGGGCAAGGTCCAGAACGCCATGGAGTACGTCTGGGAGCAGATCGAGGGCTTCGGGATGTCCATCGGCGGACCGGAGGCGCGCCCGTACATCGTCCTGTTCGCCGGGTTCTTCCTCTACATCCTGCTGTCCAACTGGTCCGGCCTCGTGCCGCCCATTGGCAAGATCGAGGACTTGCGGGCGCCCACCAGCGACCTCAACATCACCCTCGGCCTCGCGCTCGTCGCGTTCGCCTTCTTCGAGTACCAGGGCTTCCGCAAGCTGGGCGTCCGCGGCTACCTGTCCAAGTTCTTCCCGCTCGGCGAGTTCCGGAAGGGCGTCGGGGCCGGGATCATCGCCCTGTTCGTGGGCCTGGTCGAGCTGATGCTCGAGTTCGTGAAGCCCATCACGCTCTCGATGCGACTCTTCGGCAACATCTACGGCGGCGAGGTGGCGCTGGGCGTCATCACCGCCCTGACCCTGGCCATCGTCCCGATGGCCCTGATCGCGCTCGAGCTCCTGCTCAACCTGGTGCAGGCGCTCATCTTCTCCACCCTGACGCTGATGTTCACCCTCGCCGCCATCGAGCACCACGGCGACGAGGACGAGCACCACGACCGGCACGAGGTCGACACGCCGTCATGGCCCGTGCCGGCCGAGGCCGTCAACTAGCACACCGCACAGATCACGGAGCAACCACCCGGGCGGACCGGGTGACAGGAGGGATCTCGGATGAACCTCGGACCTCTCGGCGCTGGCCTGGCCGCCCTCGGCGTGCTCGGCCCCGGCATCGGCATCGGCATCCTGGCCGGCATGGCGTCGAGCGCCATCGGGCGGAACCCCGATGCCGCGGGCCAGATCCGCGGCCTCGCCATCATCCTCGCGGCGTTCGCCGAAGGCCTCGGCGTCCTCGCGATCGTCGTCGGCATCCTGGCGCTCGTCCTCAAGTAGCACCCGAGCACGAGGCGATCCGTGGACATCCTTGCCCTCGTCGGGGCGGCAGCCCGTCAGGCGGCCGTCGTCCCGACGGCAACGGAAGGCCCGACGTTCCAGATCAACTTCTTCTGGGTCATCGTCTCCGCGGCCAACTTCATCGTCTTCTTCCTGATCGTCCGGGCGATCGCGTTCGGGGGCCTCGTCAAGACCCTCGACGACCGCCGCGAGCGGATCGCTCGGGGCCTCCGGGACGCGGAGCAGGCGCAGCGTGACCGCGAGGCGGCCGAGACCGAGCGCCTGTCGGCCATCAACGACGCTCGCCGCGAGGCGAACGAGATCCTCGCCCGGGCCCAGAAGGTGGCGGCGGAGGCCCGCGAGGCAGACCTCATCGCCACCCGGGAGGAGCTCGTGCGGCTGCGCGAGCGCGCCGCGGCGGAGATCGAGGCCGAGAAGCAGAAGGCCATCGCGGAGCTCCGCGGCGAGGTCACCGACCTGGCGCTGCTCGCAGCCAGCCGCGTCGTGGCCGACAGCATGACCGGCGACCGCCAGCGCAAGCTGGTCGCCGACTTCCTCGCCGAGTCCGCCGGCGGGTCGAGGAACTGATGTCCCGGCCCGTCGTCGCCGCCCGTCGGTACGCGGAGGCCGCCTTCGCGGTGGCCCTCGCGGACGATGCCCTCGACGCTTGGGCCGCGGACCTGGCGCACGCCAGCTCGGTCCTCGGGCTGGCGGAGGTGGAACGGATCGTGGACAGCCCGGCCGTGCCGCTGGCGGACCGGGTCGCCCTCGTGGCGCGGCTGCTCGAGGGCCGCGTCGGGCCCGGGGCGCTGCGCCTGGTGGACCTGCTGGTCGGTCGAGGCCGGGCCGGCAGCCTGCCGCGCGTCAGCGCGGAGTTCACCAGCCTGCTCAACCGCCGTCGCGGCATCGTGACGGCGACGGTCACCTCGGCCGTCCCGCTCACGGAGGACGAGACCGCCGCGATCCGAGCTCGCGTCGAGGCGACGTCCGGCGCGCGCGTGGACCTGCAGACCGTGGTGGACGCCGCCCTTATCGGCGGGGTCACCGTCCAGGTCCGAGACCAGCTGCTCGACGCCTCGGTCCGCGGTCGCCTGGAGCGGCTGCGCGACCAACTCCACGCGGGGGGTCGCCTCCGCTAGCCCAACGCCAACCGGCGCCGGCGTTCACCGGCCCGAACACGAGAGCCCGCGAACGCCCGATACGGAGACGCCATGGCCATCCGGTCAGACGAGATCATCAGCATCATCAAGAGCCAGATCCAGGACTTCGACAGCGCGACGGAGACCCGCAGCGTCGGGACCGTGGTGGAGGTCGGCGACGGCATCGCCCAGGTCTACGGGCTGGATGCCGCGCTGTCGTCCGAGCTGCTCGAGTTCCCCGGCGGGGTGATGGGCATGGCCCTCAACCTCGACGAGGACACGGTCGGCGCGGTCATCCTCGGCGACGCCACGTCCATCAAGGAGGGCGACACCGTCCGCACCACCGGGCGCGTGGTCGAGGTTCCCGTGGGCGAGGCGCTGCTCGGCCGCGTGGTGGACCCCCTCGGCCGCCCGCTGGACGGCAAGGGCGAGATCCCGCACACCAAGACCCGCCCGGTCGAGCGCATCGCCCCGGGCGTCATCGTCCGCCAGGGCGTGGACACGCCCGTCCAGACCGGCATCAAGGCCGTGGACGCGCTGATCCCCATCGGCCGGGGCCAGCGGGAGCTGATCATCGGCGACCGCCAGACGGGCAAGACCGCCATCGCGATCGACACGATCATCAACCAGAAGGGCGGCGACCTGGTCTGCATCTACGTGGCCATCGGGCAGAAGCTGTCCACGGTCGCCCAGACCGTGGCGACGCTCGAGAAGTACGGCGCGATGGAGCACACCATCGTGGTCGTGGCCGGCGCCGAGGATGCCGCCCCGCTCCAGTACCTGGCCCCGTACTCCGGCGTGGCCATGGGCGAGGAGATCATGGAGACCGGCGTCACCATCGGCGGCCGGACGATCAAGGACGCGCTGTGCGTCTACGACGACCTGTCCAAGCACGCCTGGGCCTATCGCGAGATGGCCCTGCTCCTCCGCCGGCCGCCCGGCCGCGAGGCGTACCCGGGTGACGTGTTCTACCTCCACAGCCGCCTCCTGGAGCGCGCCGCGCGCCTGAGCGACGACCTCGGGGGCGGCTCGCTGACGGCGCTGCCGATCATCGAGACCCAGGCGAACGACGTGTCCGCCTACATCCCGACCAACGTGATCTCCATCACCGACGGCCAGATCTTCCTCGAGACCGACCTGTTCAACGCGGGCCAGCGGCCAGCCATGAACATCGGCATCTCCGTCTCGCGCGTGGGCTCCGCGGCGCAGACCAAGGCGATGAAGAAGGTGGCCGGCCCGCTCAAGCTGGACCTGGCGCAGTACCGCGCCCTGGCCGCCTTCGCGCAGTTCGCCGGCGACCTGGACAAGGTCACCCGCGACCAGCTCAACCGCGGCGAGAAGCTGTCCGAGATCGTCAAGCAGCCCCAGTACCAGCCGCTCCCGGTGGAGAAGCAGGTGGCGATCCTGGTCGCCGCCACCACGGGCAAGCTCGACGACGTCCCCACCCCGCGCATCAAGGACTTCGAGACCGGCCTGTACCGGTTCCTCGAGACCGAGCGGCCGCAGGTGCTCCGGGACCTCGCGGTCGGCAAGGCGCTCACCGACGACATCTCCAAGGCGCTCGGCGAGGCGATCGACGAGTTCCGCAAGAGCTTCCTGGCGTAGGCGACCGCGATGCCGTCTCAGCGTGAAATCCGGCGCCGCATCGGGTCTGCGAAGAACATCAAGCAGATCACCCGGGCGATGCAGTTCGTCGCGGCGTCCAAGCTGCGCCGGGCCCAGGAGTCCACGCTCGCCGCGCGCCCGTACCGCGAGAAGCTCGACGAGGTGATCGCGGATCTCGCGGCCGTGCTCTCGGGCGAGGACCACCCGCTGCTGGCGGACCGGGACCTCGGCCAGCCGCACAGCCGCCTCATCGTCATCATCACCAGCGACCGCGGCCTGGCCGGGGCGCTCAACACCAACACCATCCGGTTCGCCTCGCGCGAGATCGTGGAGCACCCGGGCCACCTCAGGGTGGCGACGGTGGGCCGCAAGGGCCGCGACGCCATGCGCCGGGCCCGCGTGCCGATCGCCGCCCACTTCGAGGGCTTCGGCGACCGGCCGTCCTTCGCCGACACCCTGCCGCTCGCCCGTCTCGTCACCGACGACTTCGTCGCCGGAACCTACGACCGCGTGGACGTCGTCTACTCGCGGTTCATCTCCACGCTGACCCAGAAGCCGGTGCTCGAGCAGCTGCTGCCGGTGGTCCCGTCCGCGGACACCGCGGGCATCCCCGGCAACCAGTTCCTGTTCGAGCCCAGCCCGGACGAGTTCCTCCGGGCCCTCCTGCCCCGCTACGTCGCGACCCGCCTGTTCCAGGCGGTGCTCGAGGCCAAGGCCAGCGAGGAGTCGTCTCGCATGGTCGCGATGAAGAACGCCACGGAGAACGCCGAGGAGCTCATCGACGACCTCACGCTCTCGTACAACAAGGTCCGTCAGGCAAACATCACTCGCGAGATGGTCGAAATCGCGAGCGGCGCATCGGCCCGCTAGGCCAGCGCGAACGAGGAGGCTAACCCCGAATGGCGATCGCCGCCCCTTCCGCGACCGGCCGGGTCATCCGGATCACCGGTCCGGTCGTTGACATCGAGTTCCCCGCCGGCGCGCTGCCGTCGATCTACAACGCGGTGGAGATCATCCGCGACGGCCAGGACCCGCTCGTGTGCGAGGTGCAGCAGCACCTGGGCAACAACTGGGTCCGCGCCGTCGCCATGACCACCACCGACGGCCTGGCCCGCGGCACCGCGGTGGCGGACACCGGCGCCCCCATCTCCGTGCCGGTCGGCGAGGTCACCCTCGGCCGCGTGTTCGACGTGCTCGGGCACCCGATCGACGGCAAGGGCCCCGTGGACCAGACGCACGTCCTGCCGATCCACCGCAAGCCGCCCTCCTTCGAGGACCAGACCACCGAGATCGAGGTCTTCGAGACCGGCCTCAAGGTGATCGACCTCGTGTGCCCGTTCCGCAAGGGCGGCAAGGTGGGCATCTTCGGCGGCGCGGGCGTCGGCAAGACGGTCATCATCCAGGAGCTCATCAACAACGTCGCCAAGGAGCACGCCGGCGTCTCGGTGTTCGCGGGCGTGGGGGAGCGCTCCCGCGAGGGCAACGACCTGATCCGCGAGATGACCGAGTCGGGCGTCATCAAGAGCACGGCCTTCGTGTTCGGCCAGATGAACGAGCCGCCCGGCGCCCGCCAGCGCGTGGGCCTGACCGGCCTGACGATGGCCGAGTACTTCCGCGACGTGGAGGGCCGCGACGTCCTCCTGTTCATCGACAACATCTTCCGGTTCACCCAGGCGGGCTCCGAGGTGTCGGCGCTGCTGGGCCGCATGCCGTCGGCCGTCGGCTACCAGCCCAACCTGGCCACGGAGATGGCGGCCCTCCAGGAGCGGATCACCTCCACCAAGAAGGGCTCCATCACCTCGCTCCAGGCCGTGTACGTCCCCGCGGACGACTACACGGACCCGGCGCCGGCCACGACCTTCGCCCACCTGGACTCCACGATCCGCCTCGAGCGGTCGATCGCCGAGCTGGGCATCTACCCGGCCGTGGACCCGCTGACCTCCACCTCGCGCGTGCTCGACCCGCTGGTCGTGGGCGCCGAGCACTACGACGTGGCGCAGGAGGTCAAGCGCGTCCTCCAGCGGTTCCGCGACCTCCAGGACATCATCGCGATCCTGGGCATCGACGAGCTGTCCGAGGAGGACAAGGCCACGGTCGCCCGCGCCCGGCGCCTCCAGCGGTTCATGAGCCAGCCGTTCCACGTGGCCGAGGTGTTCACCGGCCGCCCCGGCCTGTACGTCCCGATCCGCGACACCGTCGCGTCGTTCAAGGAGATCCTCGAGGGCAAGACCGACACGCTCCCGGAGCAGGCCTTCTTCCTCGCCGGCACCCTCGACGACGTCCGCGCGAACGCGGCGAAGCTGGCCGATTGATCGTGATGGCTGACCCCGGCTCTCGCCGAGGGGCGGGGCGCGTCGAGGGACGTAACTGATGTCGCTGCACCTCGAGATCGTCACGCCGGAGCGGCTGGCCTACTCGGACGACGTGGACATGGTGCTCGTCCCGGGCATCGAGGGCGAGCTCGGCATCCTGCCGCACCACACGCCGCTCGCCAGCCTCCTCGGCTATGGTGAGCTGCGGATCCGCAAGGACGGCCAGGAGGAGAGCTTCGCCATCGTGGGCGGCTTCCTCCAAGTCCGTCCCGACAAGGTCGTGGTGATGGCCGAAACCGCCAGCCTCGCCTCCGAGATCGACCTCGAGCGGGCGCAGGAGGCCCGCAAGGAGGCAGAGCGCGCGCTCGAGTCCGGGTTCCACGAGGGCGCCGACCTGTCCGCCGCGCGCGCCTCGCTCCAGCACGCGCTGCTCCACATCCGTGTTGCCGAGCGCCATCGCCGCGAGGGCCCGCGCTCGCGCGGCTGACGATGGCTGACGCCCGGCCGTTCCACTGGGAGTACCACCCCGAGCAGCCCGCCCCCGAAGCGTTCCGCATCGAGGGCGGCCGTCCGCTGCGAGGCACCGTCGGCGTCAGCGGGGCGAAGAACGCCGCCCTCAAGCTGCTCGCCGCGGCGGTCCTCACCGGCGAGCGTTGCCGGTTCGAGAACATGCCCGAGATCGAGGACGTCCGGGTCATGGCGGAGGTCCTCGCCGATCTCGGCGTCGTGGTGGACCACCCGGGCCCCGGCGTGTACGAGGTGGCGGCGGGCGACGTGGACTGGAAGTTCGTCCCGCTGGAGGCCGCCGCCAAGATGCGCGCCTCGTTCATCCTGCTCGGCCCGCTCCTCTCGCGCTTCGGCAACGTGATCATCAGCAACCCGGGCGGGGATCGCATCGGCAGGCGGCCGGTGAACCTGCACGTGGACGCCATGCGCGCCCTCGGCGCCGACATCGCCTACCGCAACGGCTACTACTTCGCGCAGGCGCCGGGCCGGCTCCGCGGCGGCGAGGTCCTCTTCCCGTTCGTCACCGTGATGGGCACCGAGAACGCCATCCTGGCCGCGTGCCTGGCCGAGGGGACCACCACCATCCGCCCCGCGGCCCAGGAGCCCGAGGTGGACGACCTCATCGCGTTCCTCGTGAAGATGGGCGCGGAGGTTGAGCGCACGCTGCCGGACGCGATCACGGTCCACGGCAAGCGCCGGCTCCGCGGCGCGGCCCACACCGTCATGCCGGACCGCATCGAGACCGGCACGTTCCTCGTGGCGGCCGCGGTGACCGGCGGGCGCCTGACGCTCGAGAACGCCGCCTGCCAGCACAGCGAGGCCCTCGTCCAGGTGCTCACCCGGGCTGGCGTCCCGGTGGTCTGCGGCCAGCACACGATCGAGGTGGACGCGACCGGCCTGCGACCCGGTGACCTGCGCGCCTTGGACATCGAGACCGCGCCCTATCCCCTGCTCGCCACCGACCTCCAGCCCAACCTGTGCGTCCTGCTCACGCAGGCGAACGGCACCTCCCACGTCCACGAGGCCATCTTCGAGGACCGCCTCGAGTGGCTGAGCGAGCTGCGCAAGCTGGGCGCGGACGTCGACATCACCGACGCCCACCACGCGTCGATCCGCGGCCCCGCCCGCCTGCACGGCGCGGAGGCGTCCATCGGCGACCTCCGGGCCGGCGCCTCGCTGATCCTGGCGGCCCTCGCGGCCGAGGGCACCTCGCTGATCCACGGCGCGCACCACGTCCACCGCGGGTATGAGAACATCGACCGCAAGTTCCAGCAGCTCGGCGCCAGCATCGCGCGTTCGGCCGACCCGGCCTGACGGCGGCCGGGCTGCCACCCACCGACCAGCACCGCGGCCCAGCCGGGTCGCGCCCCCTCACGGAGTAGCATTCCCCGCGTCATGAAGATCGGCATCGACCTCGGCACCGCGAACGTCATCGTCTACGTCAAGGGCAAGGGCATCGTCATCACGGAGCCCAGCGTCGTCGCGGTGGGCGAGGACAACCGGATCGTCGCCGTGGGCGAGGAGGCCCGCGAGATGATCGGCCGGACCCCCGGCAACATCCAGGCCATCCGCCCCATGAAGGACGGCGTCATCGCCGACTACGTCATCACCGAGGCGATGCTCCGGTTCTTCATCGGCAAGGCGACCAAGGGCCGGATCGGCTTCTCCCGGCCGGAGGTGATGATCTCGGTGCCGGCGGGCGTGACCTCGGTGGAGAAGCGCGCGGTCCGTGACGCCGCCCTCAAGGCCGGCGCCAAGGAGGCGTACCTGATCGAGGAGCCGCTGGCCGCCGCGATCGGCGCCAACGTGCCCATCAGCGGGCCGAGCGGCAACATGATCATCGACATCGGCGGCGGCACGTCCGAGATCGCGGTGATCTCGCTCGGCGGCATCGTGGTGTCCAACAGCCTCCGCGTGGGCGGCAACAAGTTCGACGAGTCCATCGCCACCTACATCCGCAAGAAGTACAACCTGATGGTGGGCGAGCGGACGGCCGAGGAGGTCAAGATCCAGATCGGCACGGCCCTGCCGCTGGAGCGCGAGCTCACCATGGAGGTCCGCGGGCGCGACCTGATCGCCGGCCTGCCGCGCACCATCCCCATCACCTCGTCCGAGGTCATGGAGGCGATCGAGATCCCGCTCCAGATGCTGGTGGCGGCCGTCCGCCAGGTCTTGGAGCAGACGCCGCCCGAGCTCTCCTCGGACATCATCGACAAGGGCATGGTCATGTCCGGCGGCGGCTCGCTGCTGCGCAACGTGGACAAGCTGCTCACCCAGGTGACCGGCGTGCCCTGCCACGTCGCGGAGAACTCGCTCAACTGCGTGGCGCTGGGGACGGGCCTCGCGCTGGAGCACTTCGACTTCTTCAAGAAGTCGCTCGTCAGCCAGATCTAGTGGGCGGTAGCGGCGGCCAGCCAGCTCCGGCGGCTGGCGGGCCTTCGG
>JAKAHL010000244.1 GCA_021815005.1 Chloroflexota bacterium | reverse complement strand
GCCGAGCGCCGAGCGCGACGACGAGCACCCGGCGGTGTCGCGTGCGGCCCCGCGCGAGTCCCCCCGGCCCGGACAGCATTCGAGCCCACCGCCCTTGCGATGGGCCCGACTGCTTCTCCCCGGCTGGGCGGCGCGCCAGCCTCCCCGAGCGGCGGTGCTGCCCACCCAAACCCGAGCCCCCGGCGGGTGCCCGCCAACGGTAGGCGCCTCGGCCGACCGGCGACACGGACGAATGTCGTAGGGAAAGCCGAATTCGCGTGCGGTCTCCGGGCCGGAGGACCGCCAACGGCGATCAGAACGCCTCGAGGTAGCGGTCCAGCTCCCAGCCGGTGACCTGCGTGCGGTACTCGTCCCACTCCGCACGCTTGGCCGAGACGTAGTGGGTGAGCACGTGCTCGCCCAGCGCCTCGCCGATCACGGGGTCGCCCTCGAGCTCGTCGATCGCCTCGCCGAGGGTGCCGGGCAGCTCCCGGATGCCCTTCTCCGCGATCCGCGCCGCGTCCATCTCGAACAGCGACTCCTCCACGGGCTCGGACAGGACGAGCCCGCGCTCCACGCCGTCGAGCCCGGCGGCGATCATGGCGGCGAAGGCGAGGTAGGTGTTGGACGAGGGGTCCGGGCAGCGGACCTCGGCCCGGGTGCCCTCGACGGACTTGCCGGGCGAGATCATCGGCACGCGGACGAGCGCCGAGCGGTTGGTCCGCCCCCACGTGATGTACGTCGGGGCCTCGTAGCCGGGGACGAGGCGCTTGTACGAGTTGACGAGGGGCGCCAGGATCGCGGACATGCCCCGCGCGTGGGCCAGGATGCCGGCCATGTACGACGTCGCCACCGGCGACAGGCCGTACGGCGCGGACGGGTCGGCGAAGGCGTTGCGGCCCTTGGCGATGGAGAAGAGGCTCTGGTGGGTGTGCATGCCCGAGCCGTTGATGCCGTGGATGGGCTTGGGCATGAACGTGGCGTACAGGCCGTGCTGCTGGGCGATGGCCTTGAGGGTGAACTTGAACGTGATCGCGTTGTCGGCCGTCTTGAGCGCGTCGGCGTACTCGAAGTCGATCTCGTGCTGGCCCTGGGCCACCTCGTGATGGGCGGCCTCGACGCGGATGCCGAAGGCCTCGAGCGCGTCCACCATGTCCTGGCGGACCTCCTGCGCGAGGTCGGTGGAGTAGTCGAAGTAGCCCGCCTGATCGTGCGGCAGGGGCCGGATCGCGCCGTCCTCGCCCCGGCGGAGCAGGAAGAACTCCAGCTCGGGGCCCGTGTTGACGATGTAGCCCAGGCGTCGGGCGCGCTCCACCTGACGCCGCAAGACGTAGCGCGGGTCGCCGGCGAAGGGCTCGCCGCGGGGCGTGAACACGTCGCAGATGACGCGGGCGGTGCCGCGGGGGCCGCTGCCCGGCTGCCACGGCAGCTCGTTGAAGGTTGCCATGTCGGGCGCCAGGTACTGGTCCGATTCGGCGATCCGGGAGAAGCCCTCCACCGAGCTGCCGTCGAACCACGTCCCATGCTGGACCGAGTCCGCCAGCCGCCCGATGGGGATGGTGACCGCCTTGACCACGCCCAGGATGTCGGTGAACTGCAGTTGCACGAAGCGGATGCCGCGCGCCCGCGCCGCCTCGATCTGCGCGTTGGGGTCGAGTCCGTCCGTCATGCCGCCGGTGCCTCCGTGTGGTTGGGCGGAGTCTAGACCGCGGCCGAGGGCCGGAGCGCGCGGCGGCCGGTTGCGGATCGGAGACGAGCCGGTGGCATGGCCGCGGTCACGCGGAGCCGCGGCGCGGCTGCCCGACGGCGTGTCGGCGGGCGAGGGCGCCGTCGCCTAGCGCGTCCCCCACTGGTAGCTCTGCTTGAGCAGCCGCAGGTAGACGAACGTCTCCGTCTCGCGCACGCCCTGGACCTTGCGCAGCTTCGTGGATAGGAACACGAGCAGCGCGTCGTTGTTCTCCGCGACGCACTCGACGAGGATGTCGTACGTGCCCGCCGTGACCACCACGTAGTCCGTCTCCGGGAACGCGGCGATCTCCTGGGCCGCCTCGATGAGCCGGTCCGCCTGGACCTTCAGGCCGATCATCGCCATCTGCTGGAAGCCGAGCTTGAGCGGGTCGGTGACGCCCACCACCTGGAGGATGCCCTCGCTGATCAGCCGGCCAGTGCGGGCGCGAACTGCCGCCTCGGACACGCCGAGGTCGGTGGCCATCTGCGTGAACGGCCGGCGGCCGTCCTCCTGGAGCTGCTCGATGATGCGCTTGTCGAGGTCGGAGACCTCGTGCGCGCGGGCGGCGCGGGTGCGCGCCTCGGTCATGTGCCTGCTCCTCGGACCGGGCTTCGGCGGGCGATGCCGGGCCTGCATCGAACGGACCCGCGTGGCTCGAGGCGGCGGATGCTAGCACGAGGTCGGACCGGGGCCACGTAGTCCCGCCCGGTGGGCCGAGTCGCCGCCCGCCGCCTTGGCCGGCGGAGGGCGCCGCCGCCAGCTACGCCCGGTCGAGCAGGTCCAGCACGGGCGCCAGGGCGGCGACCGATGCCTCGGTGATCGGGTCCACCACCAGCTGGACGTGGCCGATGCCCTCGGCGGCGTAGGCGCGAAGACCGGCGGCGATCTCCTCCGGCGAGCCGGCGAGCGGGGCCACGGCCATCCTCGGGTCGGTGTCGCCCATCACCCGGCCCGTGCCGCCGGGCATGCGGACCTGCACCGCGACGGTCCGCTCCACCTGGGCCGGGTCCCGCCCGACGGCCGCGCACGCCTCGTCCACGAGGGAGCGGAGGCGCGGCACGCCGGCGGGGGAGTTCGCCGTGTCCGCGTACCAGGCGTTCCACGCGGCGACGTGCGGGAGGGTGGCCGCGAGCATGCGCGGGCCGACGGAGCCGACCATCAGCGGCGGCCCGCCCGGGCGCGCGGGCCGGGGCAGGAGCTCGGCCTCGCGAGCCGTGAAGTACTCGCCGGCAAAGTCGATGAAGCCGTCGGCCAGCAGCGTCCGGAGGATGAGGAACGCCTCCTCGAACCGGGCGACGCGGTGGTCGAACGGCGCGCCGAGCGCCGCGAACTCGACGTCGTTCCAGCCCGCGCCGAGGCCCAGCACCAGCCGCCCGCCGGAGATCTCGTCCACCGTGGCGGCCTGCTTGGCGAGCATGAACGGCTGGTGGAACGCCGTGGCCGCCACCAGCGGGCCGATCGTCACGCGCTCGGTCGCCTCGGCGAGGCCGGCCAGCGTGGTCCACACCTCCCACGGGGCGCGCGTGGTGCCGTCGCGATAGCGGTACAGCAGGTGGTCGCCCGCCCACACGGAGTCGAAGCCGGCCTGCTCGGCCGTCCGGGCGATGGCGCGCAGCTCCGGCCAGCGGACCTCGCGCTCGACTTCGGGAAGCTGGATGCCCACCCCGAGGGGGCGGCCGGGTCGTCGGGGAATCATGCCCCGACGGTAGCGCATGGGGCGCGCCGCGCGCCGCCGCTCCGTGCTTCGTGAGACGATGCGGCCATGCGCTACGGCATCGTGCTCGTGACCGGCGACGCCCGGACGGCCGGTGGCCTCGCCG
>JAKAHL010000011.1 GCA_021815005.1 Chloroflexota bacterium | reverse complement strand
GCGGCTTGACCTGGCCGATGAAGCGCTCGAGCGTCTCGGTGTCGTACGGGGCCGGTTGCTCGGTGATGAGCGTTCGGAACCCGAGCTCAAGGTAGGGCGCCAGCCGCTCGGCCGCCTCCTCGGGCGTGGCGTTGAGGAACGTCACGTCGCCCTCGACCTCCGCCAGGGGCGTCCGGTTGTGGGCCATGGCGGCCCTCCAGACGCGTTCCGCCTCCGCCGCCGAGTCGCGCAGCGTGAGCTTGACGCCCAGGGTGAACTCGATCTGGCCGATGTCGCGACCCTCGGCCTCGCAGTGCCCCCGCAGGACGTCCACCTTGTGGCGGAGCGTGTCGAGGGTGCCCATCGCGTTCCACAGGTCGGCGTGGCGGGCAACCGTTCGGAGCGTCTTCTTCTCGCCCGCGCCGCCGATCATGATCGGCAACCGCGTCTGGACGGGTCGCGGGTGGACCTCGGCCGCCTCGAACCGGTAGCGGCCGCCCGGGGCCGAGGTCACCGGCGTCCCGCCGAGCATCGTCTCGAGCGCCGCCACGGACTCCTCGAGCCAGTCGAGGCGCTGTCCGAAGCCGGAGCCGAAGTCGATGCCGAAGGCCCGATGCTCGGGCTCCATCCACGCGCCGCCGAGGCCGAGGATCGCCCGTCCGCCGGAGATGTGGTCGAGCGTGGTCGCGGTCTTGGCGACCACGCCCGGATTGCGGAACGTGTTGGCGCCCACGAGCAGGCCGAGCCGCAGCCGCTCGGTGGCCACGGCTGCGGCGGCGAGCGACGACCAGCCCTCGAAGATGGGCTGGAGCGGGTCGCCGAAGATGGCGTACAGGTGGTCCCACGCCCACAGGTGGTCATAGCCGAGGGCATCGATCCGCCGGACGGCGTCCAGGTACGACGGCCAGTCGGACGCCTGGTTCCAGAGCAGGACGCCGGTCTTGATCGGGATCATCGCGGGTCTCCTCGCGGGCTTGGGCAGGATGGTGCGGCGGTGCGACGGGGTCGCGGTCTGGCCGCGGTCGTGGTCAGGTCGTGGTCAGGTCGCGGTCAGGTCGCGGTCGTGTTCTGGATCACCAGGCGGTTGCCGTCCGGGTCGCGGACCACCACCGAGCTGCCCCACGCCTGGTTGCGCACGGGGCTGTCCATGTCCACGCCGAGCCTCCGCAGCCGTGCGATCTCCGCGTCCAGGTCGTCGGTCTCGAGGACGACACCGGTCACGGAGCCAGCCGGCATCGAGTCGAACCAGGTGACCAGCGTGATCGAGGTCTCCGCGCCCGCGGGTCGGACCTGCACCCAGCGCTGGCCGGGGCCCATGGGCATCTCCCGCACGAGCTCCATGCCCAGGGCGTTGACATAGAAATCGCGCGCGCGGCCCTGGTCCGTGACGGGGATGGAGAACAGCCCGACGCGAGTGACGCTCATGGAACGAGCATACGCCGCCGCCGCGTGGACGGTCCCCGGGCGGTCATTCCTGCGGCCAGGCCGCCTCCACCACCGCGGCGATGCGGTCCAGCTCGGCCTCCAGGTGGGCACGCCAGTCACGCGCCACGCCCCTCCAGCCGAGCCCCTCGAGGAACGCCTGCCGATAGGCCGTGTTCTCGAACAGGCCGTGGACGTATACGCCCCGCACCGAGCCCTGCTCCCAGCCCAGCCCGTCGGAGAGGTGCTCCCGGGCCGCCGGGCCTGCCAACGTCCGCCCGTGGTGGATCTCATACCCGCGGAGGCGCTCGCCGCGCCATGCAACCTCCGTCTGGCGCGTGGTCTTGGCCGGATCGAGCGTCGTCTCGAGGTCCAGCAGCCCCAGGCCGTCCATGTCGCCGCCCTCGAGCCCAAACGGGTCGAGCACGCGGTGCCCCAGCACCTGCAGCCCGCCGCACACGCCAACGATCGGGACGCCCGCCGCCGCGGCACGCTCGAGGTGCGCGTCGAGGCCCGTCGCGCGGAGGTGCCGCAGGCTCTCCGCCGTGTTCTTCGACCCGGGCAGCAGGACTGCCGCGAACCCGTCGAGCGGGCGGGGCTCGCGGATCGGAACGACGGTCACCCCCGGCTCGTGGAGCAGCGGGTCGAACTCGTCGAGGTTGCTGGCGTACGGGTAGAGCACCAGCGCGAGGTTCGTGTCGCCCGGCACGGGAGCCGCCGCGTGGTGGAACGCGTCCTCCTCGGGCAGGTGGTGGCGGACCATGGGCACGATCCCCACAGTCGGGACGCCGGTCTGATCCCGGAGCCAGTCCATCGCGTTCCCCAGCAGGGCCGGGTCGCCGCGGAACTTGTTGAGCACGAAGCCGCGGACGAGCGCCCGCTCGTCGGGCGCAAGGCACATCCACGTGCCCAGCAGGTGTGCGAACGCCCCTCCGCGGTCGATATCGGCCACGAGGTAGACGTCGGCGCCGCACTCCAGCGCGACGCGCATGTTGACGATGTCCGAGGCGCGCAGGTTGACCTCGGCCGGCGAGCCGGCCCCTTCGATGACCACGAGGTCGTGCTCGTCAAGCAGCGAGTGCAGCGCCTCGCGGACCGTCGGCCACATGAGCTCCGAGCGGCCGACCCAGGGCAGGGCCGTGAGGGCGGGGTCGTAGCGGCCCATCAGGACCACCTGGCTGAACGTGTCGGCGGACGGCTTGAGCAGGATCGGGTTGTGGCGCGCCTCGGGGGCAACGCGGGCCGCCAGCGCCTGGAGGTACTGCGCCCGGCCGATCTCCAGGCCGTCGGGCGTGACGGCGGCGTTGTTGCTCATGTTCTGGGCCTTGAACGGCGCCACGCGCCGGCCGCGGCTGGCGTGGATCCGGCACAGGGCCGCCACGAGGAAGCTCTTGCCGGCATCGCTGGTGCAGCCCTGGACCATGATCGGTCGACGGCGGTTCATGCCGTCGCCCCGGCCCGTGCAGGCACGCTCGGCCACGCCCGCACGGCGATGACCCCGCCGATCGGCGCCGCGATCGCCGCCGCGGCCAGCACGGCGGCCACCGACCCGGTCGCCGCGATCAGGGGGAGCCCCGCCACCGCCACGAGCAGCGACCCCCCTGCCTGGGTCGCGAAGTGGAGCGCCGCCGACGCCGCGTGCTCGTCGGGCGAGGCCGCCGCGGAGATCGCCGCCAGCGACGGCAGCACCACCCACGCGTAGCCAAAGCCGAACAGCAGCCGGGCGCCGATCAGCAGCTCCGGGGTGGGCGCGAGCGCCGAGGTCAGACCCGCCACGCCGAGCAGCACCCCGCCGGTCAGGAACACCCTCCGCCCGCCGAACAGGCGGAGCAGGGCGGGCAGCGTCAGGAACGCCGGCAGCTCGGCGAGCGTCCCGGCGGCGATCGCGAGGCCGATCTGCCAGCCGTCGCCGCCGATCTCGGCGACGCGCGGCCCGGTGAAGATCGTCGGGGCGTTGGAGCCGCAGAAGACGACGGCGAGCCCGACCAGGAACCAGCGGTTGCGCCGGACCCCGGCGAGGATGCCCCTGACGATGCCGGTGCTGCCGCGGACCGCGATGCCCGTCCCAGTGAGGAGCTCGCCCCGCAGCCGGGCCACCACCAGCGCCGCGGTGAGGCCGCTGCAGATCGCGCCGACGACGCCGGGCGCCGCCCAGCCGAGCGCGGTGGAGGAGACCAGGGCGCCGATCAGGACCACGGCGACCATGTAGGCGGCCGAGGCGCCCACCCGGATGCGGGAGAACCGGGCACGGTCGCCCCGCAGCCGGGCGAGGATCAGCGAGTCCGCGAGCGGGATGAACGCGGACGAGATGGCGGCCCAGAGGAGGTACGCCACCGCGACGGCCGCGGCGATGCCGGTCGCGTGCAGGGCCGCCACGGGGATCGCGGCCACGTACGTCATCGCGAGCATCCGCCGCCGGCCGTGACGATCTCCGAGACGTCCCCACGTTGGCGCGGCGAGCAGCGTGACGATGGCCCCGAGGGCGGCGAGCGGCCCGAGCAGCTCGGGGGTCACGCCCGCCTCCAGGAGCAGCACGGTGCCATAGGGCGCCACCGTCCCGTTGACCAGCCCGCGCATGAGCATCAGGGCGAGGGCGCGGAACGTGACCGGATCGAGGGTGGAGGCGGGATCGCGCTGCATCGCCACCACAATGCCGGATGCCGCGCCCCGGCGCTGGGGGTGCGCCGGAGCCTCCGGGCGAGCGGATGCCGGGGCCGCTGCCCGCCGGCCGTCTGCCGGGCGACAGGGGCAGCGCGCCGTCCCCCTCGCCGGGGCGTCGGGTGCCCGACCCTTCTAGGAGACTGTCGCGGCATGCGCCGTCTGATCTGGACGGCCTATCTCGTGATGGCCGCCGAGGGCTTCATCGTGTACGCGGTCGGGTTCATCACGCCGCACGTCCAGACCTCGCTCCACGTGGCGCCGTGGCTCGCCCAGATGCCGAACGCGCCGATGGCCGTGGGCATGCTGCTGGGCGGCACGCTGGCGCGGGGCATCAACGCGCGCTACGGCGCCGACCGGACGATCCGCTACTGGGTCGTCGGCTTCGCGCTCTCGGGGGCACTGCTCGCGGCTCCCGTGAACGTCCTGGTGACCATCGCGGGCGGGTTCGTGTTCGGCGCGTCGCTCGGTGGCCGGCTCGTCCACGTCAACGGCGCCCTCGGCCAGGGCGCGTCCGGCGCGCTGCTCCTCACGCGCGCCAACCTGTGGTCCGTCGTCGGGGGGCTGGTCGGGCCGCTGGTGCTCTCCGCCGCGGCCTCGAGCATCGGCTGGTGGTACGGCGTGCTGACGCCAGTGCCGCTCCTGCTGGTGCTCGCCTTCGCGACGCCGGGCTCGCCCGCCCGGGACGCTCCCGCCGAGAGGGGCCGGGCCGAGCCCCCGCTCCCGCGCGCCTACTGGCTCGCGTGGCTGTTCCTCGCCCTGTGCATCAGCGCCGAGTTCTCGTACGTGGTGTGGGGGGCCCAGGTGGTCGCCAGCCGGACCGGCATCTCCACCGAGGCCGCGACGGGGCTCGCGTCACTCTTCGTGCTGGGCATGGTCGTCGGGCGGCTCCTCGCCTCGATCGTCCGCGTGGACGTGGCCCGGCAGCTTCTGGTGCTGCGAGCCGGAGCGGCGGTCACGGCGGTCGGCGCGGTCCTCGCGTGGGCAGCGCCCCAGCCGTGGGTCGCCGGGCTCGGCCTGGTCCTGGGCGGTCTCGGCATGTCGCCCATCTACCCGATCGGCGTCAGCCTGGCCCTGGCCCATGCGCCGCACGCGCCGATCCACGCCAGCGCCCGCCTGACGCTCGCCTCCGGCGCCGCGATCCTCGCGGCGCCGCTCGCGCTCGGCCTGGTGGCCGGGTTGGCCGGGATCGTGGCCGCCTGGCTCATCGTGGTGGCGATCCTCGCTGGCGCGTTCGCGCTGGCGCTTGGCCTGCGCC
Source organism: Chloroflexota bacterium (assembly GCA_021815005.1). Classification (GTDB taxonomy): domain Bacteria; phylum Chloroflexota; class Limnocylindria; order Limnocylindrales; family CSP1-4; genus CAIXZV01. Next base: position 11,047 of record JAKAHL010000011.1, on the reverse strand, counting down.
AGCCGGCGTCCGCCCCGAACGTCGTCGAGGTCCTGGCGGCCTGACTCGCCGTTCCCGGGTTCCGCGGCTGGGGTGCCCTGCGCGGGCGGCGGCGGCACGCCGTGGCGAACCGGCCGATGCGGATCGCGAGCCCGCTCGCGCCGCTCAGGATGCGCGTCGCGCCGCGCAGGCCGCACGGAGCGGCTCAGGATGCGCGTCGCGCCGCACAGGCCGCACGGAGCGGCTCAGGAGGCACGGCTCGCCGCGCAGGAGGCACGGAGCGGCTCAACGGGCGGTCCAACCGCCAGACCGCGGCACAGGGCGGCGCAATCGACGGGCCCGGGGGGCTCGCCCCCCTCTGACGCAGCACCGTGCGGATCGCCGGGCGGGGGAGCCGTCCGTTCACCCGCCCGGTGCCGCGACTGGGTTGCCCCGACCCCGGGGACCGGCGCCGTGCCCCGAATCGCAGGGACCCCGGCGCAGCCGGGTCCCGTCGCGGACGGGCGGGCCGGGGAAGCGGGCTACACGGTCCCGATCTCGTCGAGGATCTCGCCGTCGGGTCCCTCCAGCTGGAGCACGACGGCGGCCTGGCCGAGGACGTGGGTGGAGCACGAGAGGCACGGGTCGTAGGCGCGAACCAGGGCGGACACGCGGTTGAGCGCGCCCTCCTCGATCTTCGAGCCGTGGACGAACCGCTTGGCGACCTGCTCCACGCCCCGCCCGATGGCGAGGTTGTTGTGGCCGGTCGCGACGATCAGGTTGGCCCAGGTCATCGCGCCGTTGTCGTCCACCTTGTAGTGGTGGATCAGGGTCCCGCGCGGTGCCTCGATGACCCCGATGCCCTCGTTGTTGTTCACGCCGGCGTGGGCGCGGACCCTGGTGCCCAGGATCTCTGGGTCGTCGAGCAGCTCGCCGATCCGCTCGAGACCGTGGAGCGCCTCGATCAGGCGGGCGTAGTGGTAGTGGAACCCGCTCTGGACGATGCGCCCGTAGCGCTGGCGGTACTCGGCCAGCTCCGCGTCGGCGAGGGGCGTGCCGGTCCGGTCGGCAACGTTCAGCCGCGCCAGCGGCCCGACGCGGTAGACGCCGCCGGGGAAGCCGACGGGCCGGAAGTACGGCGCCTTGAGATACGAGTGGGGGAGCGTCGCCTCGGCGACGTACGTCGCGTAGTCCGTGGCGGCCACCTGGTCGGCGACGATCGCGCCGTCCGGGCCGACGAACCGCAGGTTGCCGTCGTACAGGCGCAGCGAGCCGTCGGGGCCCACGTTGCCGCAGTACATGGTGGGGAAGTTCGAGAAGGACTCGACCTCGGCCGGGAATCCCTCCACGGCAGCCTTCCACATGGCGAGGGTCCGCTCGACGATGGCCACCGCGCTGGGCAGCTCGGCGAGGGTCTTGTCGCGGACCGACGGGTCGATCGGGTTGTTCACGCCGCCCGGCACGGTCCACGACGGGTGGATGCGCTCCTTGCCCAGCCGCTCGATGAGGGTCTGGCCGAACTTGCGCAGGGCGATGCCGTCCCGCAGCGCGTCCGGATGCTCCTCGAGCAGGCCGGCGACGTTGCGCTTGGCGGGGTCGTAGTCCATGCCCAGCAGGAGGTCGGGCGCGGACAGGTGGAAGAACGAGAGCGCGTGGCTCTGGACGAACTGCGCCATGTGGAGCAGCTCGCGGGCCTTCGCGGCTGCGGGCGGGATCCGCACCGCCATGATCGAGTCACAGGCCTTGGAGCTGGCCAGCAGGTGGCTGACCGGGCAGATGCCGCAGATCCGCGCGGTGATGGACGGCATCTCGTAGTAGGGCCGGCCCTCGACGAACTTCTCGAAGCCGCGGACCTGGGTGACGTGGAACTGGGTGTCGGCGACCTGGCCCTGCTCGTCGAGCCGGATCGTGATCTTGGCGTGTCCCTCGATGCGGGACACGGGGTGGATGGTGAGCTTGCGGGCGGCCGATGCCTCCGCCTGGGGCTTGGGGGTCGTCTTGGTCGTCATCGCCTGCCTACCCGAACCGGAGCTTGGAGCCGAGGTCCGGCTCGCGGCCCTCGAGGAGCTCGGAGAGGACCATCAGGATGGCGTTGGGCCGCGGCGGGCAGCCCGGGACGTGGAGGTCCACCTTGACCGTCTGGCGGAGCGGCTCCGCCTGGCGGAGGAGCGGCGGCACGCCGTCGGTCGGGATGCCGGCGGACACGTCGGCCCCCTCCACGTAGACCCGCTCGAGGAGCTTGCGCACGGCGATGCCGTTGCGCATCGACGGGACGTTGCCGGTGACGGCGCAGTCACCCAGCGCGATCAGGTACTTGCTCCGGGCCCGCGCGGTCTGCACCAGCTCGCGGTCGTCCTGGCTGCTGACGGCGCCCTCGATGATCGCGACGTCCGTGCCCTCGGGCCACTCCTGGGCGTCCACGAGCGGCCCGTACACGATGTCGGCCTTGCGCAGGATCGTCACGATCGACTCGTCCACGTCCAGCAGCGACATGTGGCACCCCGAGCAGCCGTCGAGCCAGCAGGTGCCGATCTTGACCTTGTCCATCACGATCCCTCGCGCATCGAGGTCAGACGGCTGACCACGGTCTTGTGCTTGGTCATCTCCTCCACGGCCCAGCCCTTCTCGGCCATGGCGCCGGTGGGGCAGGCCTGGACGCACTTGCCGCAGCTCGTGCAGGTGGTGGCCTCGCCCCAGGGGCGCTGGAGCTCGGACACGAGATGGGACCCGATCCCTCGCCCGGCGACGTCCCACACGTGGGCGCCCTCGATCTCGGCGCAGGTGCGCACGCAGCGGCCGCACAGGATGCAGCGGTTGTGATCCAGGACGTACCGCGGGTGGGTCGTGTCCACCGGCAGGCGCGGGCAGCTGTACGGGTAGCGGACGTGCGTGACGCCGTGCTCCTGGGCCAAGGCCTGGAGCTCGCAGTGCCCGGAGGACACGCACACGGCGCACACGTGGTTGCGCTCGGCGAACAGCAGCTCGAGCGCGATCTTGCGATACGACTCGATCTGCGGCGTGGAGGTCACAACCGACTGCCCCTCGGCGACGGGCGTGGTGCAGGCGGGGACCAGCCTGGCCACGCCCGACACCTCGACCACGCACAGCCGGCACGCGCCGGTGGCGCTGAGGCCTTCCATGTAGCACAGGGCGGGGATGTACTTGCTGTTGGCGCGCGCGACCTCGAGGATGGTCTGGCCTGCCGTGGCCGCGATCACCTCGCCGTCGATGCGGACCTTCACCTTCTCGACCAAGGCGATCTCCTACCTCTCGGTGCTGCGGATGTCGCAGCGAAGGCAGCGGGACGTCTCCGCGAGGGCGGCGGCCGGGGTCAGGCCGAGCGACACCTCCGCGCAGGACTTGACGCGTTCGCTGGCCGGCGCCTCGGGCGGCACGTGCCGCCCGACCTCGGCCGGGGTCTCCGGCGGCTCCATGCGGTAGGCGAACGCCGGGATCAGCTGCGGGAACCGCTTTTGGCCCATCAGCCGCTGGTCCATCTCCCGGGCGGCCTTCTTGCCCAGGCCCATCGCGTTGGACACGTTGGAGGCACCCGTGACCAGGTCGCCGCCCGCGTAGAAGCGCTCGCGGCTCGTCTCGAGCGTGTAGCGGTCCGCCATGATGGTCCCGTCCTCGTTGAGCGTGAGGCCGGAGGCGCGGCAGAAGTCGGGATCGACGCCCTCGCCCACGGCGAGGATCACGGTGTCGCACTCGAGTCGGATGACCTCGTCGGTGGGCACCGGCCGGCGGCGGCCCGACGTGTCGAACTCGCCCGGCTTGGTGACCACCGCCTCGAGGGCGCGGACTTGACCGTTCTTGTCGCCCACGATCCGGTGCGGCGAGAGCAGGTATGCCACCTTGACGCCCTCGTCCTCGGCGGCCTCGATCTCCTCTGGGATGGCCGGCATGTCCTTGCGCTCGCGCCGGTACACGACGGTGACCTCGGCGCCCAGACGCCGCGCCGTGCGGGCCGAGTCGATGGCCGCGTTGCCGCCGCCGATGACCACGACCTTGCTGCCGACGGGCACCTCCTCCTTGCGCGAGGCGGCCTCGAGGAACGGCAGCGCTGGGAGCACGCCCGTCAGCTCGGTGCCCGGCAGGTAGACCCACGTCTCCTTCCAGGTGCCGATCGCCATGAACACGGCGTCATACTGGCGCGCGAGGTCGTTGAGCGAGATGTCCGTGCCGACGCTGGTGTTGAACATGAAGCGGACGCCCATCCGCTCGATCAGCTCGACCTCCCTGTCGAGCACGTGCTTGGGCAGGCGGTACTCCGGCAGCGCGTAGCGGAGCATGCCGCCAGCCGCGGGCCGCGAGTCGTAGACCACCACGCTGTGGCCGAACAGCGCCAGGTAGTAGGCGCAGGCGAGACCGGTCGGACCGGCGCCCACGACCGCGATCTCGCGCCCGGTGGGCTCGAGCCGCTGCTCACGGACCCGGGCCACCATCGGCTCGAACTTGTCGCTGAGCAGGATCTCGTCGGCGATGAGCCGGTGCACGTCGCGCATGTTGACCGGCTCGTCGATGCCCGCCCGGCGACAGCGGTCGTCGCAGGGGTGCTGGCACACGCGCCCGGTCGAGGCCGGCAGCGGGTTGTCCATGACGACCGAGAGGAACGCGTCCTCGAGCCGGCCCTCGTTGTACAGCTGCAGGAAGCGCGGGATGTTCATGTGCAGCGGGCAGGAGTTCTCGCAGGGCGAGAGCGCCAGGTCCTGGCACACGCCGGCGCGGCAGCGCTTGGCGACGATGTGGTCCTCGAACTCGTGCCGGAAGTGGCGCAGGCTCGTGAGGACGGGGTTGGGGGCGCTGCCGCCGAGGGCGCACAGGGATGTGTCCCGCACCATGCGGCACAGCTCGTCGAGCAGGCCGAGGTCGTCGAGGCTCGCGGTGCCCTCCGTGAACCGGTTGAGCATCCGGAGCGCCTTGTCGAGGCCCACGCGGCAGGGGACGCACTTGCCGCAGCTCTCCGAGTGCGTGAACTCGATGAAGTACCGCGCGACGTCCACCATGCAGTTGTCGGCGTCCATGACCACCATGCCGCCGGAGCCCATGATCGAGCCCAGCTGGGCCAGGGTCTCGTAATCCACCGGCGTGTCGAACATGTCGGCCGGGATGCAGCCGCCGGACGGACCGCCGGTCTGGACCGCCTTGATGTCGCGGCCGTTGGTGCCGCCCTCGCCGATGTCGTAGATGAACGTGGCCAGCGGCGTGCCCAGCGGCATCTCCACGAGACCCGTGTTGCGCACTTTCCCAACCAGGCTGAACACCTTGGTGCCCGAGCTCTTGGGCGACCCGGTCTCCGTGAACCACGCGGGGCCCTTGGCGACGATCGGCGCGACGTTGTACCAGGTCTCGACGTTGTTGATGTTGGTGGGCTTGCCGTTGAGGCCCTTCTGGGCGGGGAACGGCGGGCGGGTGCGCGGCCGGCCGGCCTTGCCCTCGAGCGAGGCGATCAGGGCGGTCTCCTCGCCGCAGACGAAGGCGCCGGCGCCCTCGACCATGTCCAGGTCGAACGCGAAGCCGCGGCCCAGGACGTTGTCGCCGAGGATCCCGTAGGCGCGCGCCTGCTCGATGGCCTGCTCGAGGCGGAGCACAGCGAGCGGGTACTCGGCGCGGACGTAGACGATTCCGCGCGGGGCGCCGGTGACATACCCGGCGATCACCATGCCCTCGATGAGGGAGTGGGGGTCCGACTCGATCTCGTTGCGGTTCATGTAGGCGCCCGGATCGCCCTCGTCCGCGTTGCAGATGAGGTACTTCTCGGGCCCGGCCGCCTTGGCCAGGAACTCCCACTTGTTGCCGGTCAGGAAGCCCGCCCCGCCGCGGCCCCGGAGCTTGGACGCCTTCATCTGCTCCAGGACGGCGGTCGGGTTCTGGTCGATCAGGACCTTGTACAGGGCCTGGTACCCGCCGACGCCGATGTATTCCTCGATGTCGTCGGGGTTGATCAGCCCGCAGTTGCGCAGGACGATCTTGACCTGGCCGTGGAAGAAGGGGACCTGGTCCCAGGAGGGCACGTCGGGGTAGCCGGCGCCGTACTTGAGGTGCCCGGTCAGGTGGTCCCACTCCTCGATCTTGCACAGGACCGTCTCGGCCGGCGGCAGGCCGCCGTGGGCGACCGCGTCGAGGATGGCGCCGACGTGGTTGGGCTGCACGCGCCGGAGGACCAGCAGCGGACGGCCCGGCAGCCACACGTTGACCAGCGGCTCCTCGGCGCAGAACCCGAAGCAGCCGACCGGCGCCAGCGAGATGTCGAGCCCGTTGGTGTCGATCTCGTCCCGGAACGCGTGGTAGACCGCCTCTGCGCCGTTGCCGGCCCCGCAGGTGCCCATGCCGACGGCGATGCGCGGCCGGGACGGCAGCAGCTTGGCCAGGCCCGCCTCGCGGGCGGCGGCGAAGGCGGCGAGGTCCTGGATCCTCATCGGGCGGCTTCCTTCCGCAGCAGGTCAACCTCGCGGATGAGCGCCTGTTCTTTCACGTGGCCGCGGATGGCGTGGTCGATCTCGACCACGGGAGCCAGCGCGCACTGGCCGAAGCAGGCCACGGTGCGGACGGTGAACTTGCGGTCCGGGGTGGTGAGCGTCAGCTTGTCGGCCGTCCCTGACTCCTCGAGGCCCAGCTGCAGCTTCACCCGCTCCAGCAGCGCCCGGGAGCCTCGCGTGTGGCAGGCGGTGCCGCGGCAGATCGCCACCGTGTGGGTGCCCTGCGGGTCCAGGTTGAACAGCGCGTAGAACGTCGCGACCCCGTACACCTGTGACTGCGGCACGCCGGTCCGGAGCGCCACGTACTCGAGCGACTCCATGGGCAGGTACTTGTGCCGGTTGGCGTCCTGCAGCTTCTCCAGGATGCCGAGCAGGGCTCCGGGTCGGCCCGCCTGGTCGCCGATGATCCGGTCGATCAGGTCCTGGTCCTCCACCCGGGGCAGCGCCATCGCCAGTGCGTTGGACATCGGGCCCTCCAGCGTAGAAGTCCGTGCTCTCGCGGTCGGCAGCCACAGCCCGACCGGGGGACACACGGCAACTACGCACAGGCTCGATTTCGGGGGTGTCGCGGATAAGGGCCGACCGGGCGCCGGAGGTCCCGGCCCTAGCCCGGGCGGCACGGGCCGGAAACCGGGCCGGACCTGCGATTGGTCACTTACCCGGCGGGTCGATCCGGCGTCGCGCGCGCACGCGCGGCCAAACGGCGCAATCCGCGCGGCGAAATCCGCGCCCCGGAACTCTCCCCGGGACCGCGTGGGGCTACTTCGCCTCGCCGGGCTCCTTCTTGAGCTCGACGTGCCCGCCGAAGCCCCAGCGCATCGCCGAGAGGACCTTGTTCCCGTACGTCTCCTCGCCGCGCGAGGCGAAGCGCGAGTACAGCGCGGTGGTCAGCACCGGTGCCGGCGTCGAGGTCTCGATCGCGGCGATGCTGGTCCAGCGGCCCTCGCCGGAGTCCGCCACCGTGCCGCCGAACGTCTCGAGGCCGGGGTCGGCGACCATCGCCTGCGCGGTGAGGTCGAGGAGCCACGACGAGATCACGCTGCCGCGGCGCCAGACCTCCGCGATCGCGGGGAGGTCGAGGTCGTACTGGTAGAGCTCCGGCTCCGCGAGCGGGCTCGTCTCCGCGTTGACCTCGCGGCCGGCCGCGCCCGCGTTCGCGTGGTGGAGGATGTTGAACCCCTCCGCGTACGCGGCCATGACGCCGTACTCGATGCCGTTGTGGACCATCTTGACGAAGTGGCCCGCGCCCGACGGCCCGCAGTGGAGGTAGCCCTCCTCGGCGGCGGTCGGCGTGCCGGTGCGGCCGGGCGTCCGCTCGGCGCGCGCCATGCCCGGGGCGAGGGCCCGCAGGATCGGGTCGAGCGTCGCCACCGCGTCGGCCGGGCCGCCCACCATCAGGCAGTAGCCGCGCTCGAGGCCGTGCGTGCCGCCGCTGGTGCCGCAGTCCACGTACGCGATGCCCCGGGGCGCGAGCTCCCTCGCGCGGCGGATGTCGTCGCGGTACCAGGAGTTGCCGCCGTCGATCACGATGTCGCCTGCCGCGAGGAGCGGGGCCAGGTCCGCCAGCGTCGCGTCCACGGACGCCGCCGGGACCATCACCCACAGCACGCGCGGCGCGGGCAGCTGCGCCACGAGGTCCGCCAGCGAGTGGGCGCCGGCGTCGATCGCCCCGTCGGCGACCAGGCCGTCCACCGTGGCCGCGGTGCGGGCGTAGCCGATCACCGTGTGGCCGTTGCGGCGCCAGCGGCGAGCCATGTTGGCCCCCATGCGGCCGAGTCCAACCAGTCCGACGTGCATCGCGTTCGAGCCTCCAGCAGCGAGTAGCCTCCATGATGCCGCGCATTGCGTTCCGGAGTCGCGAAGCGGTCGGCCGGGTGTCCGGGAGGTCGCCCCGCGCCCGCCGCGGCTGCTGCGCCGTCGGCGCGGGCGAGTCGGGAGCCCTACTGCGCCAGCCGCGGGTACAGCCTGGCCGCGATGGCGACCAGCACCACGACGGTCAACGCGAGCACGCCGATGTCCAGGGTGATCGGATAGGTGGACGGCCCGCCCTGGATCATCAGCGCCCGGAGCGCGTCCACCTGGTAGGTGAGCGGGTTGAGGTGGGCGAAGACCTGGAGCCAGGCGGGCATCATCGAGATCGGGTAGATGGCGGAGCTGGCGAAGAACAGCGGCATTGTCAGGATCTGGCCGATGCCCATGAACCGCTCCCGCGTTCGCACCAGGCAGGCCACGATCAGCGAGAACGTGGCGAACCCAGCGGCGCCCAGGACCACCACCAGCGCGGCGCCGGCGAGCGCCGGGGCCTCCCAGCGCAGGTGGATCCCGATCAGCACCGCGACGACGTACACGACGAAGGTCTGGACCAGCGCGCGGAGGCCGCCCGCCAGCGCCTTGCCGGCCACCAGCGACGCGCGCGAGGCCGGGCTCACCAGGTACTTGTGCAGGACGCCCAGGTCGCGCTCCCAGATGACCGCGATGCCGAAGAAGATGGCGCTGAACAGGGCGCTCTGGGCGAGCACGCCGGGCGTCAGGAAGTCCATGTACGAGAGGTTCCCGGTCGCGATCACCCGCGACTGGGCCATCACCTGGCCGAAGACCACCAGCCACAGGATGGGCTGGACGGCCCGCGTGGCGACCTCGGTGGGGTCGTGGACGAGCTTGCGCAGCTCGGCCTGGGCGACGGTCCAGGCGTCGAGCAGGAACCGGACCGGGGCGGCGGGCTCAGCCGAGGCGGCGCGCGGTGCGACGCGTTCGAGCGACGTCACGGAACGATCCTCCGTCTTCGAGGCCGGTGCCGGTGAAGTGGGTGAACACGGCGTCGAGCGTGGCGCCGGGGCCGACCTGCGCCTCGAGATCAGCGGGCGTGCCGAGGGCGACGAGATTGCCGAGGTGCATGATCCCCACCCGCTCGCACAGCTCGGCCGCCTCCTCCATGTAGTGCGTCGTGAGCATGACCGTGGTCGCGTCGCGCTCGCGGAGGCGTCGGACGTGCTCCCAGACCGCCCTGCGGGCGACCGGGTCGAGACCCACCGTGGGCTCGTCCAGGAACAGGACGGCGGGCCGGTGGAGCATCGCCTGGGCGATCTCGAGCCGGCGGATCATGCCGCCCGAGAAGGTCCGCACGAGGCGGTCGCCCACGTCGGAGAGGCCCATGAACTCGAGCGACTCGTCGATCCGGTCGCGACGCTCGCCGCGCGGGACGTGGTACAGCCGACCCGAGATGTCGAGGTTCTCGCGGGCGGTGAGCGTGCCGTCCGAGGACAGCAGCTGGGGCACGTAGCCGATCGAGCGCCGGACGGCGCGGGCGTCGCGGACGATGTCGTGACCGGCGACGGTCGCGTGCCCGGATGTGGGCTCGAGCAGCGTGATCAGCATCTTGATGGTGGTGGTCTTGCCCGCGCCGTTGGGACCCAGCAGGCCGAACATCTCGCCCGAGGGGACCTCGAGCGAGAGCGAATCGACCGCGGTCACGGTCTCGAAGCGACGGGTGAGCGCGGAGCACTCGATCGCGTGGGCCATGGTGTCCATCCGGGCTAGGGGCGGGGCCTTGCGTGGCGACAACGCCGAACAATTCGTCTGCCGAACATTCTAGACTAGGCGCGTGGAGCCGTCACCCGCCGAATCCGATCTGGCCCGCGACACCGCCGAGGCGGTGCTCGAGGTCGTGCCGTCAACCATGCGCGCCGTCCGGGGCCGGATGCGCGAGGGCCGTGCCGAGGGCGTGTCGGTGCCGCAGTTCCGCGTCCTGCTGTTCGTCGGACGCCACCCGGGCACGGACCTCTCGAGCGTCGCCGAGCACCTGGGGGCGTCCATGCCGGCGGTCTCGGAGCTGGTGTCACGACTCGTGCGCGACGGGCTCGTCGTGCGGGAGCCGGACCCCGACTCGCGGCGGCGGGTGCGGCTCACGGTCAGCCCCGAGGGCGAGCGGCAGTTCGCCGAGGCGCGGGGCCGGACCTTGGACTGGCTGGCCGGCCGGCTCGCCGCGACGCCGCCCGCGCAGCTTCGCCGGATCGCCGAGGCGCTGCGCGAGCTGGATGCGGCGCTCGGGGACGTCACCGCGGAGTAGGCGCGCCCGGCAGACAGGCGCCGTCGCGGGCCGCGCGGGCGGGGCGGGTCAGCGCACCAGCGGCCGTCCGCTGCGGCGCCAGGCGGTCGTGCCCCCGCGCACCGAGGTGGCCCCCTCGAACCCCTGCGCCAACAGGAGGTTCGTGGCGCTCGCGCTGCGGCTGCCCGACTCGCAGATCACCGCGTACGGCTTGTCGTGCTTGAGCTTGGCCAGCCGGTCCGGCAGGCGCTTGACGGGGACGTGCATCGCGCCCGGCAGGTGGCCCTTCCGGAACTCGTGGTCCTCGCGCACGTCCAGGACTCGGACGGCGTTCTGCTGCAGGAGGGTGTCGAGCTGGACGACGTCGATCCACGGCGTGGAGACGCTGAAGCGCTTGAGGAACGAGAACACGGGTACTCCGGACGCAGGGGGGGGTCGGCCGCGGCGGGCGCGGGTGAGGGGCGGAAGTCTATCGGCTATGAACGTGCTGCTCCTGCGGGAGGGCGTAATGTGCGCCCACCGGACAGGGGGCAAAGCGGGACACCACCGACGGGCAGGCCGCCCC
>JAKAHL010000243.1 GCA_021815005.1 Chloroflexota bacterium | reverse complement strand
CGGCCCGCACGGCCCGCTCCTGGGCGAGCCGGCGATCAGGCCCGACGGCGACCGCGTGCCGATTCGGGTGTGCGCGCCAGACGTGCCAGGCCACGACCGCCGCGGCCGCCAGGACCGCCGCCACGGACACCGTCAACCACTCCATCTGCGCGCTCCCGAGGGACGCCCCGTCCCGCGGCCGCCAGCCTCAGCCGGCCGTCGGCCTCGATCCCGTGAAACCCAGCACCCAGCCCATGCACCGATGCGCGATGTCTGCCCCGGCCCCGTACATCAGGGGGCAGGCGCCCGCGATGACCGTGAGCCCGGCAGCGCGCCCGGCCGTCGCCGCGGCGTCGTCCACGCTGCCGCCGCCGAACGAGCGGTGCATCCAGACCCGGCGGATCCCAAGGCGCACGCACTCGTCCACGACGCTCGCCGTGGCCGCCGGGCCGGTGGCCACGACCACGCCGTCCACGCCGCCCGGGATGTCGGCCAGCGAGCGGTAGCAGGGGTCGCCCTCGACCGTGTCCGCGTTGGGGTTGACGGCGAACACCTCGTAGCCGCGGCGCCTGAGCGTGGTGTAGACGGCGTTGCCGCCGTGGCCCGCGGCCTGGCGCGATACCCCGGCGACGGCGATGCGCCGCTGGGCGAGGAAGTCGGCTGCTGCCTCGGCGACGGTGGTCATGTGCGCTTGTCCCTCCGAGCGTCCTGCGGCGTCCCCGCCGGTCGCGACCTTAGGAATGCGCGCTGTCGGGCGACAGAGCCCTTCGGACCGGACCGCGCCCGTCGTGCCGGCCCGGGCCGGCGAGGGGAGCCGGGGTCGCGGCTGCGGTCAGGGGTGGCGAGAGCGGTCAGCCGATCGCGAGCGCGGTGGCGGACGCGAGCTGGCCGGCCGACACGGTCCGCCCGGCGCGGGACCCACCGGGTCCGAGGTCCCGTACGATGGGTTGGACGGCGACGCGTGCCTTGGTGGCGTCCGCGATGGGCATGGAGATGCCGACGCTGGTGACCATCAGGATCAGCCGGCGAACTGACCGAAGCGCGGGCGCTGCGGCCCGTGGGTGAGGAATTGCTGTTGTGACGAATGCGTCGGCGGGGGATGAGTCCGTCAGGGGGACGCGGGCCACGGCCGCCGCTGAGGCTCCGGGCGAGGTGGCCGGGGCACCCGACATCGCCCACATGCCCATCGGCCGAGCGGCCGTGGAGATCAGCAAGCTGTTGGTGGAGGTGCTGCACGCGGGGCACGCGGACCGCCGCGGCGGCCCCGACGCCGGAATGGCGGGGGGAGGCGCACCGCCCGCGAGCCCCGTGGCGGGAGCGCCTGGCATGCCGGCCCACGCCGGCCAGATCGCCTCGCACGTCGTCCGGGCCGCCATCCACATCTACGGCGACGGCCCGCAGACCATCGGCCAGCTCGCGTCGGGCCTCGGCGTGTCGCAGGGGTGGGCCAGCCGCCTCGTGGACGAGATGGAACGCGCCGGCTACGTGGCTCGCGAGCGCGACCCGGGCGACCGGCGCGTGGTTCGCGTCCGCCTCGTGCCGGCCGCCGTCGAGCGGGTGGAGCAGGCCTACCGATGGCGCGGCGACGCCGTGGAGGCGGCGCTCGAGGGGATGTCGCCCGAGGAACGGGCGGCCGTCGCCAGGTTCCTGCGCCGGTTCGTGGACGAGGTCAGGGCATCCGCCGGTCACGGCTGAGGGCGAGGCCAGGGGCGAGCTCGCGACCTGGCCGCGGCGGCCCGGGGCGCCACGGTTAGGCCGGGGTTGCCCCCATCCTGCGGGCGCGCTCGGCCGCGGGGCGGCGCGTGGCCAGCACCGAGCCCGCGATGACGAGCGCGAAGCCGGCCGCCATCGCGGGCGTGAACGGCTCGCCCAGGATGAGCACGCCAAGCGTGGCGGCGACCGCCGGGTTGATGTAGGTGATGACGGTGCCGCGCACCGGCCCGACCTCGGCGATCAGCTCCGCGAACAGGACGAAGGCGAGCGCGGTGCAGACCAGGCCGAGGATGGCAATCGACGCGAGCGCCGCCGGGCTCGGCACGGTGACGGGCCACTGGGCGATCGCGACGGGCAGGTACAGGAGCGCCGACAGCGTCAGCGCCGGCGCCATGACGCCCAGGGACGGGACGCCCGCGAGCTTGTGGGCGAGGATCCACGGGCCGAGCGCGTAGCCCACGACCACCACCGCGATGGCGCCGATCGCCACGGCGTCCCCGGCGTTGAGATCCCCGCCGGCGATGGCCGCCACGCCCACTAGGCCAACGAGCAGCCCGACCAGCCCGGGACGGCTGAGGTGGTGGTCGCGGCCCGTGAGCACCGCGATGACCGTGCCCGCCAGCGGCACGCCCGCCACGAGGAGCCCGGCCAGCGAGCTCGTGACGTGCTGCTCGGCCCAGCCCAGGAGCACCCAGGGCCCGGCCACCTCGGCCGCCGCGAACGCGGCGACCCAGCGGAAGCGGCGGAAGGCCGTGCGGAGGTCCACGCGCGCCACGGCGAGCGGCAGCAGCACGACCGCCCCGATGGACGTCCGCGCGAACACGAGCACGGGCGGTGACACTTCGCCCACCGCGATTCGGATCAGCAGGTACGGGATGCCCCAGATCACCGCCATGGCGGCAAACAGCGCGATCGCGCGGCGGCTCACCGGGGACGGGTCGAGGCTGGGCGCGCGACGAGGGGACGGGTCACGGGCAGGATTGTCGGGCATGGGCGCCCCGCGGCGCGAGGGCGATTGCGCCGGCCGGCCCGCGGCGTCGGGGCGCGGTCAGCGCAGCCAGGCCGGCGACCCGGCTTCGAGGCCCGGCAGCGCGGCGAGGTAGCGCATCACCGGCAGCGATGCGGCGAGGTCCTCGGCAATCCGCGCGGGCAGACCCGGGTCGAGCACCTCGCCGTCGGCCAGTGTGCGGCCGAAGATCACGTCCTTGAGGCGGAGCAGGTCCGAGTCCGGGTCGGCAGGGTCGAAGCCGGCGGGTGCCCGCTTGAGGCTGGTCTCCGCGTGGACGGCCCCGAAGACCGCGCTGAACGCCGAGTCGCCGACGGCGGCGCGGACCCCGGCGCGGTCCCGCACGACCGCGTTCCGCCATGCCGCCAGACGCGCCGGCGACGGGTGGAACATGCCGCCGCCAACCGACGACGCCCCCGGTGCGACGTGGAGGTACCCGCCGACGCCGCCGCCCTCCCCGGTCCACGGGAAGCTCGCCCCGAGGTTCGTCTTGTAGGGGGCCTTGTCGCGGCTGAACCGCACGTCGCGGTAGATCCGGAACGGGGAGCGCTCGTCGGCGCGCAAGGGGATCCCGCGCCGGGCGAGCTCGTCCCCGAGCGTCACGCAGAGCGCCTCGAGCGGCAACTTGAGCAGCGCCTCGTACTCGCCCTTGCGCGGCCTGAACCACGCCCGGTCGTTGTTGAGCCCGAGCTCGATGAGGAAGTCGAGCGCCTCGTGCCGGAACCCCGTGAACCCCGACGCCATCGGCCGTCTCCCTGCTGCCTGCCGGCCGCCGCGCCGGCTCGCGGACGATAGCGCGCCCCGGTCGCGCGTGTCGCACCGCGGGCCACGGGGTCCGCC
>JAKAHL010000010.1 GCA_021815005.1 Chloroflexota bacterium | reverse complement strand
CCTGGCGCTGATCGAGGTCAACACCGCGTGCAGCCTCGACTGCCCCGTCTGCTTCGCGAACGCGGGCGCCGGCTTCAACCTCACGGTCCCCGAGGTCGAGGCGATGCTCGACCGGTTCGTGGAGCTCGAGGGCCACCCCGAGCTCGTCCAGTTCAGCGGCGGCGAGCCGACGATCCACCCGGACCTGCTCCAGATGATCGCGGCGGCGCAGGCCCGCGACATCCGCCACGTGATGGTCAACACCAACGGCCTGCGGATCGCGGATGACCCTGCGTGGTTCGCCGCGTTCGCGGCCCTGCGCCCGCTGGTCTACCTCCAGTTCGACGGCCTCACGGACGACACGTACCGCACGATCCGCGGCGAGCCGCTGCTCGAGACGAAGCTCCGGGCGCTCGACCGCCTGGCCGAGGCCGACCTGCACGTGATCCTCGTGGCGGCGATCGAGCGGGACGTCAACGAGCACGAGGCCGGACCGCTCATCGAGTTCGGCCTGAGGCACCCGGCCGTGCGTGGCGTGATGTTCCAGCCCGTCACCCATTCCGGGCGCCACCCGGATCACGATCCCATGCGGCGAATGACCGTCCCGGACGTCCTGCGGGCGGTGGAGACGGGCGGCGAGACGTTCCGGGCCAGCGACTTCGTGCCGATCCCCTGCTGCTCGCCGACCTGCAGCTCGGTGACCTACGCCTACGTCGACGACGACGGCGGCGCGATCCCGCTGCCACGCGTGCTCGAGGTGGACCAGTACCTCGACTACATCACCAACCGCACAGTGCCGGGGATCGACCGGGACGTGCTCCACGCGCTCGAGGGGCTGTGGTCCGCCGGCTCGGTCCCGGGCGAGCCCACCGGCGATCGCCTCCTGTGCGCCGCCTGCGATCTGGACCTGCCCGCCCTGACGGACCTGGCCCGGCGCGTGTTCATGGTCCAGGTCCGCGACTTCCTCGACCCCTGGACGTTCGACGTCAAGCGCGCGATGAAGTGCTGCATCGGGATTCTCCAGACTGACGGCCGGATGATCCCATTCTGCACGTACAACACCGTCGGGTACCGGGAGCAGGAGCGCGCGCGGCTGGCCGCCCGCAAGGGCAGCCGGCCGATTCCGGTGCCCGAGTCGGTGCCGTGACCAGCGAGCCAGTCGCGCCGGCCCGCGCGGCGACGCCCCGCATCGAGACGACGGGCGATGCCGCTGCGGTCGCGGCATGCTGCTCGGCGGTGTACGGGAGCCCGCTCGCCGAGCTGCTCGTCGGCCCGTCCCTGCACCCGGGCGGCCTCGAGTCGACGCGCATGCTGCTCGCCGCGGCTCGGCTGCCGTGCGGGGCGCGGCTCCTCGACGCCGGATGCGGTCTGGGCACGAGCGCCCGCCTCGCGGCCGCCGAGTTCGGCCTGCGCGTGGAGGCGGTCGACGCGAGCGCGGCTATCGTCGCCCGGGCCGTGGCCAGGGACACCGCCGGGGAGGTGGTCTGGTCGCGCGCCGATCTGCTGGCCCTGCCGGCGGCGGACGGCACATTCGACGGCGTCCTGAGCGAGTGCGTGCTGTCCACCACCGCTCGGGGCCACGCCCTTGCAGAGCTTCGGCGGGTCCTTCGTGACGGCGGCACGCTCGCGCTCAGCGATGTGGTGACCTCGGGAGCGGCGCCACTCGCCATCGCCGACCGGCTGCTCGGGGCGGCCCTCTGCATCGGCGACGCGTGGCTCCCGGGGGAGATCGAGGACCAGCTCGCCGAGGCCGGGTTCACGATCGAGCGACGGTGGGACCGCAGCGAGACGGTGGTCGAGCTGGTGGACCGGATCGAATCGCGGGTGCGGCTGGCGCTGGCCGTGGCCCGCGGCTCGAGTCTTGACCTTGCCGGGCTGGCGGAGCTGGCCGGGCTGGGCTCGCTCGCGAGCGGCGGTCCGGACGCTGCGCGCCACCTCGCTGACGATGTGCGTGCCGCCGTGCGCCGTGGCGAGATCGGCTACGTGGCCGTGATCGCCCGGGCGCGCTGAGGGTCAGAGTGGCCGCGAACGCCGCGCCGCGGGCCCGTCGACCGGTCCCGCCGATGCCCGCGCGCCGGTGCGCGGGCGCTCGCCTCGCGCGATCAGGCGGGGTCTGGCGGGAAGACGCGGCTGCGGGCCGCCCGCGCCTCGGCGCGGGGTCGCAGGTCCTCCAGGTGGGCCCGCACCGCCCGCTCGAGCGAGCGGCGCGCCACGACGCCGTACAGGGTGCGGTCCAGCCAGCCGCGGGGCGGATAGGCGCCCTCGTAGACGATGCGGCAGCGCCCCGCGCCGACGGGGTGCACCGCGATGGCCTCCCGCAGCCCGCGCAGCGGCCCGTCGAGGTGCTCGTACTCGACGCGGTCCGGCGAGGCGAGACTGACCGCCTCCCGCGTCCGCACGATGCGCCGTCGCCCCAGCGGGAGCCGGACCGGCGTCCAGAAGTCGGCGACGAGCCGATCGCCGTCGCGCTCCAGGACCACCGCCCGCTCGCCGGGCCGCTGGACCCCCTGGCCGATCGCGGCGAGCATCTGGCGGACGAGCGCGGCGGGGGCGCCGATCTCCATCTGCACAGGTCCGGCGGGCAGCGTCGCCCCGCGACCAGGGTCCAGGCTCATTGCCGCATGGTGCCCCAGGGCGCCCAGCGCCGCTGTGAGCCCGCTCACAGCGTGGTCGCGGGCGATATCCAGCGGTTGCGGATCGTCAAGCAAAATGATCGCGATGACAAGCAAGCCCGCCGCCGCAGGGGCGGCGGGCCGCACGGAGGTGGACATGGCGGAGGTCGAGGGGTTCGCGCTGGTCGAGCGGGAGTATCTCCAGCGGTTCATCCCGGGATTCGACTGGCGGCAGTTCCCGGAACCCTCGCCGCGGCATCGGATCGCCGTGCCGCTAGAGCAGGCGACCGTCGCGCTCGTCGGCACGGGCGGCGCCCGCCTGGAGAGCCAGCCCCGGTTCGAGGCCGTGCGCGAGGGCGACCCCTCCTACCGCGTGTTCCCCTCCGACACGCCTGCCGATCAGCTGCGCTTCAACCACGTTGGCTACAACGTCCGGAATGCCGTCGCGGATCCTGACGTCGTGTTCCCGCTCGCGCTGCTGCGCGCCTATGTCGGGGAGGGGCGGATCGGACGGCTGGCGCCGCACGCCTACAGCACCATGGGCTACGCGACCCAGACCGACGTGCTCCTCAACGAGACCGGGCCCGCCATCGCGCAGGGGCTCCTGGCGGAACGGGTGGACCTTGCCTTCCTCGTCCCTGCCTGACCGGTCTGCCAGCAGTCGGTCGGACTGCTACAGCGGGCCATCGACGCCCACGGGATCGCCACCGTCTCGATCACCCTCGCCCCGGAGATCACCCGTCACGCCCGCCCGTCGCTCACCTGCTTCGTGGGGCACCCGTTCGGGCTGACGCTGGGCGCCGTGGGTGACGACGCCACCCATCGGCGCGTGCTGGACGCCACGTTCCGGGCCGCCCTGGAGGACCACCCCGCGGGTTCCGTGGTGGACCTCGGCTTTCGCTGGGACCTCGACGACCTGCGCGAGCGGCAGTTGCGCAAGGAGGCCTAGCTAGCCGATGCCGGGGGAGACCGTTCGCCCGCGACTGGCCTCCGGGGCTGGGTCCGCCGCTGAGACGCCACCCTCCGGCGCCCCCGCACCGAGGACGCGGAACAGGTGGCGGCCACCGGCCGGCAGGTCGAGGTAGAGGCCCTGCGTCAGCAGCTCGTCGCCCGACCGCTCGTAGCGGGCGTCGCCGAGCAGGTCCTCGAGGACAATCGCCTCCCCGGCCAGCGCGGGGACGGCGATTGGCAGCCAGCAACGGCCCCGAGCGCCGCCCAGGTTGGCCACCGCGAGCTGGACCGACCCTTCGGGCGATGCCCACAGCCACGACACGAACGACTCGCTGGTGGTGTCGCCCGGGCCCGTCGGCCGGGGTTCCAGCCGCATCGGGACGCCGCGGCGGAAGGCCGGCCCGCCAAGCGCGCCCAGCACCCGATGCCAGAGCGCGGCGACGTCCGCGTCAGCCGCCTCGACCGGCCGTCGCCGCGCCTCGACGGGGACGCGCACCCGCGCGCCCTCGAGCTGCCCGTCGTGGAGCAGCAGCATCCCCGGCGCTGTGGCCACCACCAGCGCGGCCGCCCAGTACCGGTCGGCGTCGAACACGCAGGCCGCCCGGGGCTCGTCCTGATTCTCCAGGAACCGCAGCGAGTGCCGCTGGTATTCGGGATCAGCGCGGAGGTGTGCCGCAACCCCGGGCCCATCGCCGGAGCGCAGGCGGTCGAGCAGGACCTTGTCGTACGTGTAGTCGAACCCCAGCTGCTGGAGCCGGTACTCGAGCCCCCAATACGCCTCGGCAATCATCAGGAACCCGGGATAGGCGTCCCGGACACTCCGGATCGCATGCCACCAGAACTCGCCGGCCGCGTCAGCGGCGCTCCGGCCCGGGCCGCCGTCGCCGGCCGCCGAGCGCGAGCCCCACGTTGCCCGGAAGACGTCGTCGAGCACCAGCATCGCCATGTCGGCACGCACGCCATCGCAGCGGGTGGCGATGGCCCGGAGCGTCGCGGTCATCGCGTCGCGCACGTCGGGGACGCGGTAGTCCAGCTGCAGCGTGTCCGGCCAGGCGGGGAAGTACGGGTCGCGCCCGTGCTCCAGCCGGTGCAGCCGGCCGTCGGCCCTGACCCGCAGCCACGAGGCGGGCTCGTTGCCCTCGGCCGCGGGATCGGCGTGCACGTACCAGTCGGGATGGCGGCGCACCCACGGGTGGTCGAGCGCCGTGTGGTTGGGCACGAAGTCAAGGACCAGGCCGATCCCGCGTCCCGCCAGCCGACGGCGGAGAACGGCCAGGCTCGCCTCGCCGCCGAGCTCCGCGGCGACCTCGTAGGCGGAGACCGCGAACGGCGAGCCGACGATGTCGTCGAGCGTGAAGTCCGGAAGCGCCGCCCGGGCGGCTTGCACCACGTCCGGACGCGCCTGGGCGATCCGGCGCCCCGCCGGCCCGGTCCGCCACACGCCGATCAGCCACGCCGCGTCGCAGCCGGTCGCGGCGATCGCGTCCATCGCCTCCTCGGGCACGTCGCCCAAGCGCACCCGCCGGCCCGCCTCCCGGCTCAGGCGGTCGAGCCAGCTGCGCGTGTCGAGCGCGAACAGGATGGGGTGGCCGGTGGTCCCGAGACGGAGCGGCGGGTTCACTGCTCAGGCCCCCGCCGGTCCTCGTCCCACGCGCCAAGCTCGTCCACGAGGTTCGCCAGCAGCCCCGTCCAGCCGGTCTGGTGGGACGCACCGAGGCCGCGCCCGGTCTCCGCGTGGAAGTACTCGTAGAACAGGAGCCGCTCGCGGAACGCCGGGTGGTCGCGCCAGCGCGGGTCGTTTCCCAGCGCGGGGCGGCTGCCCGAGGCGTCGGGCAGGTACAGCGCCAGCAGCCGCGCAGCGAGGTCTTCGGCCACGGCCGCCAGCCCGGCAGCCTCGCCGTCCGGTGACGGGTAGGCATGCCGCAGGTCGTCGCCGTAGTAGCGGGCGTACTGGCGCAGGGCGTGCACGAGCAGGTAGTTGTAGGGCATCCAAACCGGCCCCCGCCAGTTGGAGTTGCCGCCCATGATACGGGTGGCGGTCTCGCCCGGCTCGTAGGCCACCCGGCGGAGCTGGCCGCCAACCTCCACGTCCACCGGGAGGTCTGCCCGCGCGTGGCGTCGCGACAGGCTCCGGGCCCCGTGGGCGGACCAAAGCCGGTCCTCGTCGAGCAGGCGGTCGAGGATCGGCAGCAACCGATGCTCGTCCACCAAGGCCAGCAGGTGCCGGCCGCCGGACGCTGGCGACGCGAAGCAGCGGCAGTCGCCGAAGAACGTCGGATGGTCGGCGGCGAGCCGGTCGAGGTGATCCTCGAAGCCGGGCACCGCGGCGAGCAGCTCCGGGTCGAGCACCCGCGTCGCGAGCAGCGGGACTAGGCCCACCAGCGAGAACGCCTTGAGGCGCACGGGTTCGGCGCCTGGGCGGCACAGGATGTCGAAGAAGAAGCGCTCGTCGGGGTCCCACAGACCGTCGCCGCCGACGGAAGCGAGCGCCTCGCCGATGGCCACGAACCGGCCGAGGAAGTGCTTGGCGAGCTCGGCGTAGACCGGCTCGTCGGTCGCCAGCTCGAGCGCCATCTCGGTGAGGCCGAGGGCGAGGAACGCCATCCAGCCCGTGGCGTCGGCCTGGTCGATCTCCGAACGCTCGGCGGCCACGGCGCTGCGGTCCACGATGGCGATGTTGTCGAGGCCCAGGAACCCGCCCTCGAACAGGTTCCGCCCGCTGCGGTCGCGGCGGTTGACCCACCAGCCAAAGTTGAGCGCCAAGCCGTGCAGCATGCGCTCGAGGAAGGCGCGGTCGCCAGTCCCGGTGGCGGCGCGCTCGCGGCGGAAGACCTCGAGGGCGGCCCAGGCCTGGACCGGCGGGTTGGTGTCGGAGAACGCCCACTCGTAGGCCGGGATCTGGCCGTCGGGGTGGAGGAGCCGGTCGTCGAGCAGGAGCAGCAGCTGCTCCTTCGCGCGCTCGGGATCCACCAGGCCGAGCGTCACCGCCTGGAGCGCGAGATCCCAGGCGAAGAACCCCGGGAACTCCCAGCCGTCGGGGGTGCTCACCACCCGTCCGATTCGGAGGTGGCCCCACTCGGCGTTCCGCGTCGTGGCGTGGCCGGGCGGGGGCGGGATGCGATCGCCAGCGCGCCAGCGGGCCATGTCCAGCTCGTAGTACTGGAGGTTCCAGATCATCCCTGCCAGGGCCTGCCGCTGGACGAGGCGCTCGTCGGCCGAGGCGCCGGCCGGGGCGAGGTCCGCGTAGAAGGCGTCCGCCTCGGCCCGCCGGAGCGCGAAGGTCGTGGCGGCCGTGGCCAGCAGCCGCTCGGCCTGCGCGGCGCCTCCCAGGCTGAGGGCCAGGACCACCTCCGCCGTGGCGCCCGGCGGGACCACCCAGCGGGCCGCGAAGCCGGCCTTGGTGCCGGTGCCGGCGGGGTTGACCGCGTTCGGCTCGCCGTCCACCAGATACCGGTGAAAGGCGTCTTTGGCGAACCGCGCCGGAGCGTGGGACGTCGCGCCGTCGAGCGTCGCGCCGTCGCGGTCCGGGGCCGTCTCGTTCTCGGTGAACAGCCAGCCGGCCTCGGCGCCGCCGGCGCGGGCGGCGATCCGGTACGAGCCCAGGGTCGGGTGGCGCGCCTCCACCTGCCCGCCGGCGAGGCGCAGCGACGGCCGCTCCTCCCGGGCGATGGCGTCCCACGACCACGTGTTGCGGAACCACGCGGTGGGGATGAGGTGGAGCGGTGCCGCGTCGGGACCGGCGTTGCGGGCCCGGACCCGCAAGAGGATCTCGTCGGGACCCGCCTTGGCGTACTCCACCTCCACGTCGAAGAAGCGGTCGCCGTCGAGGACCCCGGTGTCGAGGAGTTCGTACTCGGGGTCGGCGCCCGTGCGCCGGGCACTCTCCGCAACCAGGTCCGCGTACGGGAACGCGGCCTGCGGGTAGAGGTACGCCGCGCGCAGGTACGCTGAGGACGGCACCGCGTCGAGGTGGAAGTACAGCTCCTTGACGTCCTCGCCGTGGTTGCCCTCCGGGTTGGACAGGCCGAATAGCCGCTCCTTGAGGATGGGGTCGCGGCCGTTCCAGAGGGCCAGCGAGAGGCACAGGCGCTGCTGGTCGTCGGAGACCCCGAGCAGCCCGTCCTCGTTCCAGCGGTACGCGCGTCGGCGGGCGTCGTCGTGGGTGAACGAGCCCCAGGCGTCGCCGTCCGCGGAGTAGTCCTCGCGCACGGTGCCCCAGGCCCGCTCGGCGAGGTACGGGCCCCAGCGCCTCCACGGCACGCCTGCCCGGGCCTCAGCGAGCCGGGCGGCCTCGGCGCCTTCGGCGCGCTGTCGCGCGGGCCCGGCGCCGGGGCCGGCACGTCCGCCGGTTGCGGCCCGGATACCGGACTCGCGGCTCACGGCGCCGTCACAGAATCCACACCGCGAAGCCGTCGCGCACGTGCGAGGCGATGCTCGGGTGGTCAAGGTACTTGCCGGTCAGCGGCACGCCGGCGTCGACCAGCTGGTCGCGCACGCCGAAGGCCCCGGAGCAGAAGTCGCACACCTCGAACGCGATGCCGCGGTCGCGGAGCGCCGCGAACAGCGTGGCCACCCGTGACGGCGCGTCGGCGGGGGCCGTCCAGCGGGCGAGCCAGCCGGTGCCGGCCCCGTCGAACACCAGGCGCACCGTGGCGCCGGCATCGGCCAGCTCGGTGGCGTACAGGACGCTGTGCAGGGCCCGGGCCTGGCCCTCGTGGGTCTCGGTGCCGGCCTGGAGGACGATCAGGATCTTGGTGGCTGGGGTGAGGGTCGGGGTCTGGGCGCTTGCGATGGCGGTCATGGCCGCACGGTAGCCGGTGGCGCGGGGGTCGGCTGTGAGGCAGATCACACCCCTTGCCGGGCCGGTTGTAAGCCAGCGCACAGAATGGCCGGGCGGCAGGCCCCACAGTGACGGCACATCCAGCCCAACGGCACACCAGCCCAGCACGGAGACACCCCGATGGCCGCCAGCACCACTTCCCTCAACCCCGCCCGAACCGCCAGCACCGCGACCTGGGTCCGCACCGGACTGATCGGCGGGGCCGTCGCCGGCATCGTGTTCGCCATGTTCGAGATGATGGCCGCGGCTGTCCTGAACGGGACCGGTGCCTTCTTCATGCCGCTGCGAATGATCGGGGCGATCGGGCTCGGCGCCTCCGCCCTCGACCCGTCGTCGTCGCTCGTCACCGCGGGCGCCGTCGGTCTTGTCATCCACATGGCGCTCTCGATGATGTACGGCGTCGCCGTGGCGGCCGTCATCTCGACCCTGCCCGCGCTCCGCCGCTCGGCCGCCGCGACCGTCGGCATCGCCAGCGCCGCCGGGTTCGGCCTGTGGATCGTCAACTTCTTCCTGCTGGCCAGCCTGTTCGGCTGGTCCTGGTTCCCCGACGGCCAGAACGTCGCCGTCCAGGTCGTCGCCCACACCGTGATGTTCGGCACCGTCCTCGGCCTCATCCTCAGCCGGTTCGCGTTCCGGACGGCTCGCTGACCTCCTCGGGCGGCGTGTCGCCCGGCGCCCTCTCCTCCCCTCCAAGCGGCCACGGCCCCCGGCGTCCCCCGGGGGCCGCCGCCGCACCCACGCCCGGACAGGCGCCGGGCGGCAAGGAAGACCACATGGACCAGATCAGCGTCTACGGCGCGCCGTGGTGCCCCGACTGCCGCCGGAGCAAGGCGTTCCTCACCGAGCAGCGGATCCCGTACCGCTGGGTGGACATCGACGGGGACGAGAGCGGGCGCCGCTTCGTGGAGGAGCTCCAGCACGGCGGCCGGACGATCCCGACGATCGTCTTCCCCGACGGCTCGCACCTGCTCGAGCCGTCGAACGCGGAGCTGGCCGCCAAGCTGGGCCTGACCGTGCGCGCCCGGCGCACCGCCTACGACCTGCTGGTCCTGGGCGGCGGGCCCGCCGGTCTCTCGGCCGCCATCTACGCCGCCCGCGAGGGTCTCGACGCGCTGGTCCTCGAGCGGGGGGCGCTCGGCGGCCAGGCGGGCGCCACCGAGCAGATCGATAACTACCCGGGCTTCCCGGAGGGGATCCGGGGCCAGGAGCTGGCCGACCGCCTGGTCGCCCACGCCCGCCGCTACGGGGTGGAGCTCGTGTCCGCGGCGGACGTCACCAGCGTCACCCGAGCGCCGGACTGCGTCATGGTGAGCACGGCGGCGGGCGACGCCTACGGCGGCTCGGCCGCGATTGTCGCCACCGGGTCGCGCTACCGGCGCCTGGGGATCCCCGGCGAGGACGGGCTGACCGGCCTCGGCGTCCACTACTGCGCCACCTGCGACGGCCCGTTCTACCGGGGCGCGGGCGAGCTGGTGGTGATCGGCGGCGGCAACTCCGCGCTCGAGGAGGCGCTGTTCCTGGCGACCCTTGCCGTCCACGTGACGATCCTGGCGCGGAGTGGGCTGCGCGCGA
Organism: Chloroflexota bacterium; assembly: GCA_021815005.1. GTDB lineage: Bacteria > Chloroflexota > Limnocylindria > Limnocylindrales > CSP1-4 > CAIXZV01. The sequence continues at coordinate 6,440 of JAKAHL010000010.1, read as the reverse complement.
GCGAGCTCGTGGCCGACAAGGTCCGCAACCACCCGCGCATCACCGTTCGTTCAGGCATCGACCTGCGCTCGTTCGAGCCGCGCGACGGGCGCCTGGCCGCGGTGCTCGCCACGGAGCGCGACTCGGGCGCGGAGCTCCGGCTCGACGCCGCCGCGGCGTTCGTGTTCGTGGGCCTCGACCCCAACACGGCGTTCCTGCGCGGCGCCGCGGACCTCGACCAGCAGGGGTTCATCGTCACCGACGATCGGTACCGCACCTCCCTCGACGGCCTGTTCGCCGCCGGCGACGTCCGCGCCGGGTCCACCAAGCAGGTGGGCAGCGCTGCGGGCGAGGGGATCGCCGCCCTGCTCTCGGTCCGCCGCTGGCTCGAGGACGGGCGCCAGATCGCCACCCGCCGGGCGGGCGAGGAGGGCTGACGACGTGGCATCGGCACCGTCCGCGGTGGAGGCCATCGCCTACTGCGCGCGCCCGGCGCACCTCCGCCGGACCGTGACGATCGCCCTGGTCGTGGGCGCCATCCTGACCCTGGCGAACCAGGGCGACGTGCTGCTATCGGGCGCCGCCACCACGGCCACCGCCCTCAAGGTCGCGACCAACTTCCTGACGCCGTTCGTGGTGTCGAACCTGGGGCTGCTCACCGGCCGGCCGAAGGCGCCCTGATCCTGGCGCGGCCAAGATGGGCTCGCTCGTCCGGCAGCCGGCGCGGGCATGGCACTGACCGTCGCCGCCCCGGACGGACCTCTGGCGCGACCGGTCGGCCGATGCGCGGGGCGTCTCAGCGTGCCGCCGCCACCGCGGCCCGGACCGCCGCGTCCAGGCGGCGAAGGTCGAACGGCTTGTCCAGGATCTGCGCGCCCGGGATCGCGACGCTGTCCCCGAGCTCGGCCGAGAAGCCCGATGTGAACACCACCGGCAGGTCGGCCTGGCGGTCGCGCAGGATGCGGGCGAGCTCCGGGCCCTGGATGCCGGGCATGCGGACATCGGTCACGAGCACGTCGGGGGGCGACGCCGCGGCGTCCACGAGCTGTATGGCCTCCGCGCCGGAAGCCGCCACGGTGACGGTGTGGCCGAGGGAGAGGAGCATCCGCCGGGTCAGGGCCCGGACGGCCTCGTCGTCCTCGACGAGCAGGACCGCGAGCGGCGGCGTCGTCTCGGGCCCCGGGCCAACGGGCTGGCCCCCCGCCGCGCCCGCCCTCGCGCCCGCGCCAGCAGCCGCGCCGACGGCTGTGCCGACGGCTGTGCCGACGCCACCGCCCGCGCCCGCCCCCGCCCCCGCATCTGCGCCATCGCCGGCGCCCGCCAAGGCCGGATTCGCGTCCGGGGGTTCCGCGCCCGGCAGGTCAACGGTGACGGTGGTTCCGTGGCCGGGGGACGACACGAGCCCCACCCGGCCTCCCGCGGCGGTCACGATCCCGTAGACCGTGGCCAGGCCGAGGCCCGTCCCGTGCCCGGGGTCCTTGGTGGTGAAGAACGGCTCGAAGGCTCGCCGCGCCGTGGCGTCGTCCATGCCGACGCCGGAGTCCGAGACGGCGAGGCGCACCCACCCCGCGCCGTCGTCGAGCGGCTCGATGCGGATCGCGAGCCGGCCGCCGTCGGGCATGGCGTCGCGGGCGTTCGCCACCAGGTTCATGGCCACCTGGTCCAGCTGCGAGCGGTCAATCCGCACGCACCCCACCGAAGGCACCGCTGCCGCCACCTCGAGCTCGATGTGCTCGCCCAGGAGGCGTCGAAGCATCGGCGCCAGTTCGCCCACAACCTCCGCCGGGTCCAGCACCGTGGGCTCGGTGGCCTCCCGGCGGCTGAACGTCAGGAGCTGGTGCGTGAGGGCGCTCGCGTGATCCGCCGCCAGCACCACCCGGGCGAGGTCGTCGGCTGCGGGCCCGCCCTCCGGCACCTCCGCGCGGGCGAGGTCCGCATAGCCGCGGATCACCGCGAGCAGGTTGTTGAAGTCGTGCGCGATGCCGCCGGCGAGCTGGCCGATGGCCTCGAGGCGCTGTGCCTGCGACAGCCGCGCCTCGAGCGCACGCTCCGCCGTGACGTCGCGCTTCACCCCGACGTAGGCGGTGGTCTGGCCCGAGGCGTCCCGGATGGGGCTGATGGCGGCGACCTCCGTGTACAGGCTGCCGTCCTTGCGCCGGTTGACCAGCTCGCCGCGCCACGTCTCGCCGCGCAGGAGCGTGTCCCACATCTCGCTGTAGAACGCCGGCGTCTGGACCCCACTCTGGAGGATGCGCGGGTTCCTGCCCACCGCCTCGTCCCGCGAGTAGCCGGACGCGCGCTCGAAGGCGGGGTTCACGTATCGGATTGCGGCGTCCACGTCGGTGATGACCACGGACTCCGAGGTCTGCTCGATGGCGGCGGCCAGCCGGGCCGTCTCGGCGGCCGCGGCGTTGCGCTCGGTCAGGTCGAGCGTGAACGTGGCGAACTGCTCGTCGGCACCGGGCATGGACGCCCGCACGACCAGGGCCGGAACGGGCGTCCCGTCGGGGCGCAGGTAGGTCTTCTCGTACGGGCGGCTCCGCCCGGTCGCGCGGCACTGGGCGATGGCGTCGTCGTCCGCGGCGCGCGAATCCGGGGCCGTGGCCGCACGCCAGTCCAGCTCGCCGCGCTCCAGCTCGCCGCGGCTCCGCCCCACGAGGCGCAGCCAGTAGTCGTTCGCCTCGAGCACCCGACCGCCCGCGTCCACGACCACCGTGCCCACGATGTTGGCGTCGAAGAACCGCCGCCGCCGCTCGTCGGCCAGGCGGCGCTCCCGGCCCGCCTCGACCCGATCGGTGACGTCCACCACAACGCTCACGTACCCCGGGGGTCGGCCGTCGTCGTGGTAGATCCGCTGGCCCCGGTCGTCCACCCAGATCCAGCGTCCGTCGGCGCGCCGGAGCCGGTAGGTGAGCCCCCAGGTGGGCTCGCCCGACCGCCACGCTGCCAGACAGCGCTCCAGGTCCTCGGGATGGACCAGGGCATGCCACGCCGGCTCGGCGGCCAGCGTCTCGGGCGGGTAGCCGAGGATGCGCTCGGCCTGGGGGCTCAGGACCTTGGGGTCGCCCCGGCTGGGGACGTAGGTGACCACCGCGTCGACGCCCTCGAGGATCTGGCGCAGCCGCTCCTCGCTGCGGCGCAGCGCGGACTCGGCCGCCTCGCGCCCGGTCACGTCCGAGATGGAGCCCACGATGGTGTGCGGCTGCCCCCCGGGGTTGGGGACCGCCTCGCACACGACGTGGAGGGTGCGGGTCTCGCCGTCGGGGCGTCGGATGCGGTACGTGGCGGTGACGGCCCCGCCGGGATGGGCGACCGCCTCGGCGAAGGCGGCGGCGTGTTCCTCGCGGCACTCGGGCAGGATGGCGTCGAGGAATCGCGACCGCGGGTAGGTGGAGTCCTCCGCCGGCTCGAACCCGAAGATGCGCTGCGCTCGCTCGGACATCCAGGCCGAGGCCCTGACAAGGTCGGTCTCGAAGCTGCCGGTGGTGCCCGCGAGGCTCGCCAGGCGCGCCGACTCGAGGGCCTGGCGGGCCCTGGCCTCGGCGGCTTGCCGCTGGGTGGTCTCGTCGAGATACACCAGGACGAGGTCGCCGGCCGGGATGGCGCGGACCGTGTACCGACGGCCCGAGTCGGGCGCGATCACGTCGGTCACCGACCGTCGGCCGCGCCTCGCGCGCGCGACGGCATCGCCGCCCGGGCCCCCGGCCAGGATCGCGAGACGGCTGGCGACCGGCGATCCGGCGAGCGGGCGGGACGGGTCGCCGGCCAGGGCCGCTGCCGCCGGGTTGGCGAAGCAGCACGTGCCCGACGCGTCGATGGCCAGCATCGGGCCGGCGTGCTCCACGAGGGCGGCCAGCGAGGCCGCCGACGGCTCCGGGCCACCCGTGTCGACAGGGCTCATGCGGGCAGCCCGGCGCGGGCGGACCGGGCATGGCTGACGGCGGCGCGCTGGGCCCCGGAGAGGGCGAGGCTCGCGGCAGTGGGGGCGGTAGCGGCGGTAGCGGCGGTAGCGGACACGACGGGTCCTCGGGGCGTGGGCTGGGCCACCCTTGGCTGGGCCCCCCGGTCGCCCAGTATCGCATCGGGGGCGGAGACGGCACCTCCCCGGACGGGGTGAACGCGTCCCTCGGGCGGGCCCGGCCCGCCATCGGACCCGCGGGGCGTCGCGCGGGGCCCGGCCCGCCATCGGACCTGCGGGGCGTCGCGCGGGGGCCCGGCCCGCTATGCGGTCACGAAATGTCCCATGAGCACGCCGGCGAGCGCCGCCGCGCCGGCGATCGCCATCGTCTGGAGCGCCGTCCGCCACAGCGACTCGTGGCCGATGATCCCGCGGGCCACGCCGAGCGTCGCCATCAGCAGGCCGGTGACGACGAGCGAGACGGGTCGCGCCGTTTCCATCGGGAGGAACGCGAACGGCAGGACGGGCACGCCGGCCGCCAGCAGGTCCGCGGCGAACATCCACAGCGCGTGGGCCCGGGGCGAACCGCCCTTGGGGCGCGGCAGGCCCACCTCGTAGGCGGCGACATGGTCGAGCATGGCGCGCGGGTTGCGCTCGAATGCCCGGCGCATCGCCGCCGCCTCGTCATCCGTGAAGCCCGACTGGCGGAACTGCCGCACCACGCGCTCGAGGGTGCCCTCGGGATCCGCCTCGATCCGCCGCCGGAGGCGCTCCACCTCTGCCCGCGCCACGCTGTTCTCCGAGTGCACGTCGAGGTAGGTGCCTGCCATCATCGAGACCGCGCCTGCCACCGCCCCGGTGGCCCCCGCCAGCAGCACGATGCTCGCGTCGGAGGTGCTGGCCGCGACGCCGAACACGAGGCCGGAGATCGACACCGCGCCGTCCTCCATGCCGAAGGCAACGTCGCCGATCGACTCCAGCAGCGAGTGGCGGAGGCGCGCGATCAGGCCGCGGGACGCGGACACGGGTGTGGACAGCTCATCCATGGGTCTGGGCGCAGTCTACCGGTGACCGCCCGATCGGCCGGCCGAGCCCGTCCCGGCACGCGGGCGGGAGGATTCCCGCCGGGGGTGCGGGCGCGCAGCCCCGGTTCCCGCTGGGGGGTGCGGGCGCGCAGCCCCGGTTCCCGCGTGGAGTGCGGGCGGCCCGGCCCCCCGGCCCCGGGTCCCGCCGGATGGTGCGCCCCGGCGTCCAGGTGCCCGCCGGGGGTGCGCCCGGGCGGCTGAACGGGAGGGCGGACCGCCAGTTCAGCCGCGCCGTGCCGCATCGCGGACGACGCCCGTCCGGCCCGGTCTCGAATGTCGCACCGGGCGGATCATCGAGCGCGTGGTCCTCCCGTTCGCTCGCTGGGCGCCACCGTCGTCCGCGCGGAGGAGTGCAGGCGCCCCGGCGCCGCATAAGCCCGAGCTGAGCCGATCGGCCCATGCTGGCGCTATGGCGACACGAAGGCGGGCATCGGACATCGGCATCGAGGACGCGCGCCGAATGGCGGCAGCGGCCGGTCGGGAGATCGCCGTGGCACGGCGGGCCGCCGGCGCCAGCCAGCGCCTCGCCGCGGCTCGGGCCGGGGTGAGCATGTCGCAATTCGGCCGCCTGGAGCGTGGCGAGCTTCGTCGCCCCTCGCTCGAGGCCATCTGCCGCGCATCGAGGGCGGTCGGCCTGGCGTTCGCGGCCAGGCTGTACCCGGACGGCACCCGGCTGCGCGACAAGGGCCAGCTCGCGCTCGAGGGGCGATTCGCAGCGGCGATCGGCAACGGGCTGCGGGTGGCACGCGAGATCGGGCTGCCCATGCCGGGCGACCAGCGAGCCTGGGACCTGCGCGTGACGGATGGCCACGCGAATGCCTCCGTCGAGGCCGAGGTCCGCCTGTTCGATGTGCAGGCGACGCAGCGGCGCATCGGCCTCAAGCAGCGCGACGACCCCGACGCTGGCGTCGTCATCCTGCTGCTGGCGGACACGGCCCACAACCGCCGGGTCCTCTCCGAGCATCGGGAGGCGCTGCGGCCCCAGTTTCCGCTGGACGGCGGCGCTATCCTCCGGGCCCTGCGGGCGGGCAGGCTCCCCGCGGCGAGCGGGATCCTGCGGCTCTGACACGCCCGCGCCCCGCGCTCCGGCCCCGGCTGGCGGGCGCCGCTTGTCGCGCCTCCGGCGACTCGACCGTCCCGCCCCCGGCTGGCGGGATGCCGGGGAGCGCACCGCACCCGGCTGGCGGGATGCCTGGGAGCGCACCCAGCGGCCCAACGGGAGGCTCGTCCGCCGTTCTGCCCGCTCCGTGCCGCAGGCTCAAAGCGGGCCGGCACGCCAGGCTGCCAGATCGAGCACCAAGCGGGTGAGCGGGCGTCTCGACCTCCCGTTCACCCGCTCCGCGCCACTCCCGGGCTGGGCGCGCTGGCACTCCCGGGTGGGGCGCGGCTGGGGCGCGGGTCGGGCGCCGGTCAGGCTCGGGCGCCAGTCGCGGGCGCGGGCGCCAGTGCCGGGCGGGTTGCGCGCGGGCCCGGGCTGG
>JAKAHL010000242.1 GCA_021815005.1 Chloroflexota bacterium | reverse complement strand
GACCTGCCGCTGTCCATCGACTCGTCGGTGATGGACGCCCTCGAGGCCGGCCTGTCGGTCTACCAGGGCAAGGCGCTCGTCAACTCCGTCACCGGCGAGGAGGAGCGCCTGGAGCGCGTCCTGCCCTTGGTGCGGAAGTACGGTGCCGCCGTCGTCGCCATCTCCAACGACGACACGGGAATCTCCACCGACCCCGAGGTTCGGTTCGCCGTCGCCAAGAAGATCGTCGACCGCGCAGCCGACCACGGCATCCCGCGTGAGGACGTGATCGTGGACCCGCTGGTGATGCCGGTCGGCGCGATGCGCACCGCGGGCCGCCAGGTGTTCAGCCTGCTCAACCGGCTGCGCGACGAGCTCAAGGTCAACACCACCTGCGGCGCGTCGAACGTGTCGTTCGGGCTGCCGGCCCGAGAGGGGATCAACGCCGCGTTCCTGGCGATGGCCATCAGCAACGGCCTCACCTCGGCCATCACCAACCCGCTGCTGGGCGAGGTGCGCCAGGCCATCATGGCCGCAGACGTCCTGATGGGCACCGATGCCGATGCCGCCGCCTGGATCGCGGACCACCGGGACCCGGCGGCCGAGGCCGCGATGGGCCGCGAGCGCCGCGTCAACCGCCGCCGAGCCGGCGCCGCCGGCTGAGCGCCCGCTGAGGACCCGCCGACCGTGGCGTCACCGGACCCGCTCCTGATCTTCACGCCCTCGGGCCGGCGGGGTCACTTCCCCGCGGGCACGGTCGTGCTCGACGCTGCCCGCAAGCTGGGCGTGGACATCGATTCGGTGTGCGGCGGGCGCGGCATCTGCGGCCGCTGTCAGGTGGAGCAGGCGGTCGGCGAGTTCCCCAAGCACGGCATCACCTCGGACCCGTCGCACCTGTCGCCGCCCGACGCCGTGGAGACGGACTACGCCGCGCGCAAGGGCCTCGCGTCCAGGCGTCGGCTGGCCTGCACGGCCACGGTCCGCGGCGACGCGGTCATCGACGTGCCGGCCACCTCGCAGGTCCACCGCCAGGTCGTGCGCAAGGAGCTCGAGGTCCGGCCGTTCGACTTGGACCCGGTGACGCGGCTGTACTACGTCGAGGCGGCCCAGCCGGACCTCGCGTCGCCCGCCTCGGACCTGGTCCGCGTGGAGGACGCGCTGGAGCGCGAGTGGGGCCTCCGCGGCCTCGTCGCCGACCTCGCCGCCACCCGGGCCGTCCAGGCGGCCGCCGCCGCCGGCCAGGGCAGGGTCACGGTGGCCGTCCACGACGGCCGCACGATCACCGCGGCCTGGCCCGGCTTCCGCGATCGCGCGTTCGGCGTGGCGATCGACGTCGGGTCCACGACGATCGCCGGCCACCTCGCGAGCCTGCTCGACGGGTCGGTGCTGGCATCGGCCGGCGTGATGAACCCGCAGATCCGCTTCGGCGAGGACCTCATGAGCCGCGTGTCGTACGCGATGCTCCACGAGCGCGGCGCGGCCGAGATGACGGCGGCCGTGCGGACCGCGCTCCGAGACCTGATCGGGAGCCTGGCCGACATAGCGGGCGTGGCCCGCGACGAGATCCTCGAGGTGGCCCTCGTGGGCAACCCGATCATGCACCACCTGTTCCTCGGCCTGGATCCCACGCCGCTGGGCCAGGCGCCCTTCAACCTCGCCACCGAGCGCGCCGTCCATGCGCTGGCGTCGGAGCTCAAGCTGGGCGTTCACGCGGGTGCGCGCGCGTACGTATTGCCGTGCATCGCCGGGCACGTCGGCGCGGACACGGCGGGCGTGATCCTCGCCGAGCGGCCCGACCAGGCCGAGCCGGTCACGCTGATCGTGGATGTGGGCACCAACGCGGAGCTGGTGCTGGGCAACCGGCATCGCCTGCTGGCAGCCTCGAGCCCCACCGGCCCCGCCTTCGAGGGGGCGCAGATCAGCGCCGGCCAGCGCGCTGCCCCCGGCGCCATCGAGCGGGTCCGCGTGGACCCGGTCACGCTCGAGCCGCGCTTCCGGGTCATCGGCTGCCCGCTGTGGTCCGACGAGCCCGGGTTTGCCGAGGCCACGGCCGACACCGGGATCACCGGCATCTGCGGCTCCGGGATCATCGAGGCCATCGCCGAGCTGTTCCTGGCCGGGGTGGTCACCGCCGACGGGATCGTGGACGGTGCGCTCGCCGCCCGGAGCCCGCGCGTGGTGGATGAGGGCCGTACGTTCAGCTACGTGCTCCACGAGGGCGAGCCGCGCGTCCTGGTCACGCAGAACGACGTGCGGGCCATCCAGCTCGCGAAGGCGGCCCTGTACGCCGGCGCCCGGCTGCTCATGGACGCCTACGGCGTGGACGCCGTGGACGAGGTGCGGCTGGCGGGCGCGTTCGGCAGCCACATCGACCTGCGCCACGCCATGGTGCTGGGCCTGGTGCCCGACTGCGACCTCGAGCACGCCATGTCGGTGGGCAACGCGGCCGGGGCGGGCGCGCTGATCGCGCTCCTGTCCGGCACCGCCCGGCGGGAGATCGAAGCCGTGGTCCGCGAGGTCACCAAGCTGGAGACAGCTGTCGAGCCGCGGTTCCAGGAGCACTTCGTGGACGCGCTCGCCATCCCGCACCGCACCGCCCCCTACCCCAACCTCGGCCGCGTGGTGGCCCTGCCGGATCGCCCGGCAGGCGGCCGCGCGGACCGGGACGAGCGATCTGAGCGACGCCGCCGCCGAGCCCGCGTGACGGCCAAGGAGGAGAACTGATGACCGACGAACTCCACGGCCGCCGCTCGGGCGGCCGCGCCGCGCGCCAGGCTGCCCGCGCCCAGGCCCACGCCGCCCGGGTCCCGTTCCTCACCCGGACCCTGGCGCCGTTCGAGGTGCTCAGCGAGGAGGGCCTCGCGCTCATCGAGCTCAACGCGGACCGCATCCTCCAGGAGGTTGGCCTCGAGTTCCGGAACGACCCCGAATCGCTCCGCCTGCTCAAGGACGCCGGCGCCGACGTGGTCGGCGAGCGCGTCCGCTTCCCGGCGGGCCTGGCGCGCTCGATCATCCAGGCGACGGCGCCGAGCTCCTACGTCCAGCACGCCCGGAACCCCGAGCGCTCGGTGATGATCGGCGGCAAGGCCACGGTCTTCGCGCCCAACTACGGCTCGCCGTTCGTCCGCGACCTGGAGGGCGGCCGCCGCTACGCGACGCTCGAGGACTTCCAGAACTTCGTCAAGCTCGCCTACGCCTCGCCGCACCTGCACCATTCGGGCGGCACCCTGTGCGAGCCCACCGACGTGCCGGTCAACAAGCGGCACCTGGACATGGTCTACGCCCACATCCGGTACTCGGACAAGCCGTTCATGGGCTCGGTGACCGCGACGGAGCGGGCCCAGGACACGGTTGACATGGCCAAGATCGTGTTCGGCGACGAGTTCGTGGAGCACAACGCGGTCACGACCAGCCTGATCAACGCGGCCTCGCCGCTGGCCTGGGACGGCTCGATGCTGGGCGCCCTGCGTACGTACGCCGCCCACAACCAGGCGACGCTCGTGACGCCGTTCATCCTCGCCGGCGCGGTGGCGCCGGTGACCACCGCCGGCGTGGCCGCGCAGACCCTGGCCGAG
>JAKAHL010000241.1 GCA_021815005.1 Chloroflexota bacterium | reverse complement strand
TTGGGGATGCCGGCGATTAGCGCCATCTGGGCCAGCGACAGGTCGCCCAGGCTCTTGTTCCAGTACCCCTTGGCAGCCGCCGCCACGCCGTAGCTGCGGTTCCCGTAGAAGTTCTGGTTGAGGTAGTCCTGCATGATCACCTGCTTCCCGGCCAGCCCCGGGTAGGCCTGTGTCAGGCGGACCGACTGGATGATCTCCTTGGCCTTGCGGATGTAGATGTTGCCGTTGAGCACGTCCTGCGGCAGCAGCCGCGCGCGCACGAGCTGCTGGGTGATGGTGGAGCCGCCGCGGTCATTCCCGTTGAGGGTGTCGATCGCGGCCGACACGAAGCCGCCGATGTCGAACCCCGGGTCCGTCCAGAACGTCTTGTTCTCGATCGACGTGGTGGCGTCGATCAGCGACGTCGGGATGTCGGAGAACGTCACCACGCTGCGCGAGTCGGAGCCGAGCTTGGCGAGCTCGGTGTTGCCGGTGCGGTCGTAGACGACCGTCTGCGAGGTGAACGTGAGCGCGTCGAGCGCGGCCGCTGGGTCCGGGAGACCCTGCGCGAGCCACTGGTAGGTGCCCACCGCGGCCGCTGCGGCTCCGGCGCCGACCATGAGCAGCAGGGCGAAGAGCAGGACCGGGATCGCGACCAGCGCTCCCTGGACAACACCGTGGCCGCGAGCGCGGTGCGCTCGCTGTCGGCGGTGACGCTCCCGCCGGGCGATGCTGTTTCGCATGTCGGGTGGACGATACCATGCAGGGGATGAACCCCCGGACCCCCGCCCGGGACCGACCCGAGACGCATTCCGTCCCCCACGTGTGACGCCCGTGACCGACCACCGCGAACCCGCCCCCGGACTCCCCGGCCTGCTCGACGAGCTCGAGTGGCGAGGGATCCTCCACGCCGCGACGCCCGGCGCGGCCGCCCGCCTGGCGACGGGCCGCCCCATCTCCGCCTACATCGGCTTCGATCCCACCGCCGATTCGCTCCACGTGGGGCATCTCATCCCGATCTTCGGCCTCGTCCGGCTGCAGCAGCGGGGTGGCATCCCGGTGGCGCTCGTCGGGGGCGGCACGGGGATGATCGGGGACCCCTCCGGGCGGTCCGCAGAGCGCAACCTGCTCGACGTGCCCACCCTCGAGCGCAACGTGGCCGCGATCCGCGCCCAGCTGGAGCGGTTCCTGGACTTCTCTCCCGGCCCGGCGCAAGCGGTCATGGCCAACAACTACGACTGGCTCGGCCGGATCTCGCTGATCGACTTCCTGCGGGACGTCGGGAAGCACTTCACGGTCCCGTACATGCTGGCGAAGGACTCCGTCCAGCAGCGCCTCGAACGCGGCCTGTCGTTCACCGAGTTCAGCTACATGACCCTGCAGGCGCTCGACTTCATGACGCTGTACCGCGAGCGCGGCGTCGAGATGCAGATGGGCGGCGCCGACCAGTGGGGGAACATCACCGCGGGCCTCGAGCTCATCCGGCGGACCACGGCGCCCGGCAGCGACGAGAGCCCCGCGCACGGCATCAGCTACAAGCTGCTGCTCGCTCCGTCCGGCGCCAAGTTCGGCAAGAGCGAGGCGGGCGACTCCGTCTGGCTGGACCCGGTGCGGACCACGCCGTACGCCTTCTACCAGTACTGGCTCAACCTCGACGACCGCGACGTGCCGACGTACCTGCGGTGGTTCACCCTCTGGCCGTTCGAGCGCATCGCCGCCCTCGAGACCGCGCTCGCCGAGCGTCCCGACGCCCGCGAGGCCCAGCGCGAGCTCGCCTTCGACATCACCGCGCGCGTCCACGGCGAGGAGGAGGCGCGGGCTGCGGTCGCGGTGTCAGCCGCGCTCTTCCAGCGGGATCCGGTGTCGGACCCGGCGCTGCTCGCCCGCATCCACGAGGCCACGGGCGGGCCCGTGGCCGGCCCGGAGGCGCTGGCGGGCGTCGCCGCGCTGCTGGCCGAGACCGGGCTGGCGCCGTCACGCGGCGAGGCGCGGCGGCTCATCGCCGGCGGCGCGATCACCATCAACGGCGAGCGCGTCACCGACCAGGCGGCCGCGGTCCCGGGGCCGGTGGCCGGCGAGTGGCTCGAGGTTCGCGTGGGGAAGCGGCAGCGGGCGGTCGTGCGGGTCCCGCGGGGCTGAGCGCGGCGCCGCGCTGGATCCCGCGGCGGAGGGCGCTCGGCTAGCTCGACAGCTCCCAGCAGTGGCCGCTCGGGTCCGCGAACGTCATCGTGCGGCTGCCCCACGGCCGCTCCGTCGGCCCGTTGAGGACTCGAACGCCCAACGCCCGCAGGTGGGCGGCGAACGCGTCCACGTCGTCCACCTCCAGCGTGAGCAGCGCCCGCGCCTCCGTGCCCGGCCCGCCGACCGGTGCCGGCGCCACGAGCTCGGGCGCCGACGACGCGAGCAGCAGGTTCACGACCAGGTTCGGGAATCGGTAGGCGACTGCGTCGCGCTGCTTGTCCACCAGCGGCATCCCGAACACATCGTGGTAGAAGCGCTCGGTGGCCGCGAGGTCGTCCACGAAGAGCGTGACCGCGAACACCTGCTTGGTGCGATCGTGGGGCGCGAACGCGGGGTTGGACGGCATCGGGCGCCTCCCTTCAGCGGCCCCCGCGACGGCCGTGGCGGCCCTGCAGGACCGCGATGACGTCGCCTGGGGCCAGGCCCCGCTCGGCGAGCAGGACAAGGGCATGGTAGGCGAGGTCCGCGGCCTCGCCAGCCAGCAGACGGCCCGTTTCGGACCTGTCCAGGTTCGCCCGCTCGGCCGCCTCGTCGTTCTTGGCGGCCAGCAGCACCTCCGTCGCCTCCTCGGCCACCTTGCGCCCGGCAAGGTCAACCCCGCCCTGGAGCAGCCGCGTCGTGTACGACTCCGCCGGCCGCTCGGCAGCCCGCTCGGCAATCGTCGCCCAGAGCGTCTCGAGCCAGGCGAACCCCTGCGGCGGCACCGGGCCGGGCGCAGGCGCCGCCGAGGCGGACGCGCCGTCCGCGTCGAAGCAGGACCGCGTGCCGCGATGGCACGTCGGGCCGGCCGGCTCGACGCCGAGCAGCAGCGCGTCGCCGTCGCAGTCGAGCGCGAGCGAGCGCAGGCGGAGCACGTTGCCGCTGGTCTCGCCCTTGCGCCACAGCCGCCCCCGCGAGCGCGAGCGGAAGTGGACCTCACCCGTGGCGATGGTGGCTGCCAGCGCCTCGGCGTCGAGCCACCCCACCATCAGGACCCGGCCGTCGCCTGCGTCCTGGACCACGCCCGCCACCAGGCCGCCGTCGCCCCAGGCCACGGCCTCCGCCGCCAGGCCCGTGGCCAGGTCCACCGGCCCAGCGGGGCCTGCCGCCCGTTCGCCAGTCATCCCGTCCATCACGCCTCCCCGTCCGCGGGCACGGCGCGGACGGGGAGCCCCGCCGCCGCCATCGCCGCCTTGACCGCCGCGATCGACCACTCGCGCCGGTGGAAGATGCCCGCCGCCAGCACCGCATCGGCACCGCCGTCGCGCACGGCGGCCACGAAGTCGTCCGGGCCGGCCGCCCCGCCCGAGGCGATCACCGGCACGGTGACCAGGCTGCTGATCGCCCGGAGCAGCTCCG
>JAKAHL010000009.1 GCA_021815005.1 Chloroflexota bacterium | reverse complement strand
GTAGAACGTGCCCGGGTCCTCGGCCGCGATTGCCGCGAACTCGTCAAGCCCGCTGTAGAACGCGTAGCAGTGGTCGCCGGGCAGGCGCTCCACACCGTGCTTCGCGGCCACGCGGTCCACCTCGCCGCCCGTGCCGCAGTCCGCGTACGCCAGGAAGACGTGCTCGTACTGCGGCGCGAGCTCTGCCATCTTGGCGTCGAGCAGCGGGCCGATCTGGTTGGGACGGTTGTGGAGGGGCGCCGGCAGGCAGCGCACGTCCACCGCCCCGGCAAGGCCGTTGCGGTCCACGAGCTCCAGGAGCTCGCGGGCGAGGGCGCCGCAGCCCAGGACGAGCGCGGGCGCGCGGCCCGGCGGGGGCGGGGCGTCCCGGGGCCCGGTCTCGGTCATCCGACGAAGTGGCGGGCCGTCTCGGCGGCGATGGCGGCGTCGCGGCAGTACGCGTCGGCGCCAACGGCCATCGCGAACTCCTCGTTCAGCGGCGCCCCGCCAACCATCACGGCGTACTTCTCGCGGATGCCCCGGTCCTTGAGCGCCTGAATGACCGTCTTCATGTACGGCATCGTCGTCGTCAGCAGGGCGGACATGCCCAGGATGTCGGGCTTGTGCTCCTCGAGGGCGGCGATGAACTTGTCCGCGTCGGTGTTGACGCCCAGGTCGATGACCTCGAAGCCGGCGCCCTCGAGCATCATGCCGACCAGGTTCTTGCCGATGTCGTGGATGTCGCCCTTGACCGTGCCGATGACCACCTTGCCGACCGGCTTGGCCCCCGTCTCGGCAAGCAGCGGGCGGAGGATCGCCATGCCAGCCTTCATGGCGTTGGCGGCCAGCAGGACCTCGGGCACGAACAGGATGCCGTCCCGGAAGTCCACGCCGACGATCCGCATGCCCTCGACCAGGGCCTCGGACAGCACCTTGTCGGCGCCCCAGCCGCGGCTCAGGAGGAGGTTCGTCCCCTCGATGATCGCCGGCGCCATGCCGTCATAGAGATCATCGTGCATCTGGCTGACCAGCTCCTCATCGCTCAGGGCGCTGAGGTCGAGATCCTGCTCGTCGGTTCCCATTGGCTCCTGCCGTGGTGATGGGGTTTGTCGCGGATGACGCAACCAGTTGCGGACCGCGCAACAACAATACGTGGTTCGCGTGTTGCTGTCCAGACGATTTCTGCGCCCGGGGACGGGGGCTCGGCGGCGCGTGAGTGGACCAGCGGAAGGCGGGGACGGGCCGGTGGCCAGGCAGCTTGGCCTCGTTGCGCCGCGCGCGCCACCGCGCGGCCCGGCCTCGCTCAGCGCTGGTACGATCGGGCGATGGGACGAACGCAGTACGACTTCATCATCGTCGGTGGTGGCTCCGCGGGCTCCGTGCTCGCCAATCGGCTCAGCGCCGAGCCCGGGAACCGGGTGCTCGTGCTCGAGGCGGGCCGGCCGGACTACCTGTTCGACGTGTTCGTCCACATGCCCGCCGCGCTGACGTTCCCCATTGGCTCCAAGTACTACGACTGGATGTACGAGTCGGAGCCCGAGCCGTTCATGCACAACCGCCGGATCTACCACGCCCGCGGCAAGATCCTCGGCGGCAGCTCGTCGATCAACGGGATGATCTTCCAGCGGGGCAACCCGATGGACTACGAGCGGTGGGCATCGGACCCGGGCATGGAGACCTGGGACTACGCGCACTGCCTCCCCTACTTCCGGCGCATGGAGAGCTGCACCGCCGCGGATCTGCGGGACCCGTGGCGCGGCCACGCCGGGCCCCTCCACCTCGAGCGCGGGCCGGCCAGCAGCCCCCTGTTCGGCGCCTTCTTCGAGGCCGTGCAGCAGGCCGGCTACCAGCTGACCGACGACGTGAACGGCTTCCGCCAGGAGGGCTTCGCGCCGTTCGACCGGAACATCAAGAACGCCCGCCGCCTGTCCGCGGCGCGCGCCTACCTCCACCCGGTGATGGACCGCAAGAACCTCACCGTCAAGACGCGTGCCTTCGTGACGCGCGTCCTGTTCGAGGGCAAGCGGGCCGTCGGCGTCGAGTACGTGACCGGCAAGGGCGGCAACGAAGTCCACCAGGCCAAGGCCGGCACGGTCATCCTGGCCGGCGGCTCGATCAACTCCCCGCAGCTGCTCCAGCTCTCGGGCGTGGGCAACGCGGACGAGCTGCGAGCCCTGGGCATCAACCCGGTGGCGGACGTCAGGGGCGTTGGCGAGCACCTCCAGGACCACCTGGAGGTCTACGTCCAGTTCGCGTCCAAGCTGCCGGTGTCGATGCAGCCCGCGCTCGAGACCTGGCGCCGCCCGTGGATCGGCTTCCAGTGGCTGTTCCTGCGCCAGGGCCCGGGCGCCACGAACCACTTCGAGGCCGGCGGCTTCGTGCGCAGCAACGAGGACGTCAAGTACCCGAACCTGATGTTCCACTTCCTGCCGCTGGCCATCCGCTATGACGGCAGCAAGCCCGAGAGCGGCCACGGCTACCAGGTCCACATCGGCCCCATGTACTCGGACGCGCGGGGCTCGATCAAGATCACGAGCACCGACCCGACGGTCCACCCGGCGCTGCGGTTCAACTACCTCTCGACCGACCAGGACCGCCGCGAGTGGGTGGAGGCGATCCACGTCGCCCGCAACATCCTCAACCAGGCGGCCTTCGAGCCGTTCAACAAGGGCGAGACCTCGCCCGGCCCCAAGGTCCAGTCGGACGCGGAGATCCTCGACTGGGTCGCACGGGACGGCGAGACGGCGCTCCACCCGTCGTGCACCACCCGCATGGGCGTGGACGACATGAGCGTTCTCGACCCGCTGACGATGGGCGTCCACGGCATCGACGGCCTGAAGGTCGTGGACGCCTCGTCGATGCCCTACGTCACCAATGGCAACATCTACGCCCCCGTGATGATGCTGGCCGAGAAGGCGGCCGACCTCATCTTGGGCAACACCCCGCTGGGTCCGGAGCACACCGAGTTCTACCGGCACACACCCGCCTGAGCGGGCCACAAGCTTCGGAGGAGAGCGACATGACGGCCGAGCAGAAGGCCATGTTCATCAACGGCGCGTGGTGCGCCGCCGAGTCCGGCGAGACGCTCGATGCGGTCAGCCCGGGCTCGGGCGAGGTGTTCGCCACCGTCCCCAAGGGCGGGCGGGCGGATGCCCGGCGGGCGATCGCGGCGGCCAAGGCCGGCCAGGCGGCCTGGGCCAAGCTGTCCGCGTTCGAGCGGGCGGCTGCGGTCGAGCGCGTCGGCGCGCTGGCGCACGAGCGGCGCGAGGCGCTCGCCTGGGCGCTCACGGCCGACCAGGGAAAGCCGATCGCGGAGGCCCGCGGCGAGGTGGAGGAGCTCCTCGTCTACTTCCGGATGGCCGTCGCTGACGCCACCCGCCTCGAGGGGATGATCCTGCCCTCGTACGACGCCAACAAGCGCGTGTTCGTGTACCGCGTCCCGCGGGGCGTGGTCTCGGTCATCACGCCCTGGAACTGGCCCTACACGATGGCGGGCGAGCTCATGCTGCCCGCGCTCGCGGCCGGCAACGCGGTGGTGTGGAACCCGGCCTCCAACACCTCGGCCTGCTCGGTGGAGCTGGCCCGCTGCTTCGCGGACGCGGAGCTCCCGGCCGGCGTATTCAACCTCGTGACCGGACCCGGCCGCGAGGTGGGCGACGAGATCGCGGGCCATGAGGACGTGGCAGCGGTCGGGTTCGTCGGCTCGGTGGAGGCCGGCAAGAAGGTCGCAACCCGGGCCGCGGGGAAGGACCTGCTGCTCGAGCTGGGCGGCAACGGCCCGCTCGTGGTCCTCGACGATGCCGACCTGGACAAGGCCGTGGAGGCCACCCTAACGGCCTGCTTCCTCAACGCCGGCCAGAGCTGCACCGCGGGCGAGCGGATCCTGGTCCAGGCCTCGGTCCATGACGCCTTCGTGGAGCGGCTGGCGGCCGCCGTGGCCGCCCGGATCCACCTCGGCAGCCCCACCGACGAGGCCACCACCATGGGCCCGGTCAACAACGAGGCGCAGGCCGCCAAGACCGACGCGCACGTCCAGGACGCCGTGGGCAAGGGCGCCCGCCTGGTCACCGGCGGCCAGCGCGCCCCGGGCTTCGCCACGGACCTGTACTACGAGCCCACGGTGCTGACCGGCGTGACCGAGTCGATGGCGATCGCCCTCGACGAGACGTTCGGGCCCGTGGCGCCCATCTCCCTCATCGAATCCGAAGACGAGGCGCTGAGGATCGTCAACGAATCGCCCTTCGGGCTGCTGGCGGGCGTGTTCACGCGCGATCTGGCCCGGGGCCTTAGATTCGCCGAGTCGGTGCGCACCGGATGGGTCAACATCAACGAGGGCACCAACTACTGGGAGTCGCACCTGCCGTTCGGCGGCGCGGCCGGCGCCGACAGCGGCGTCGGACGCGTGGGCGGGCGGTTCTCGATGGAGCGGCTCACGGAGCTCAAGACCGTCGTCGTCAACCTGGGCTAGCGTCCCCCTGGGCTAGAGGAGAGCATGGCCAAGCAGCAGCGCGGGAGCACTCGCGCCCAGAACCGTCCCGCCGCGTCGGCGTCGCCGTCGGGCAAGTCGTCCGGCCCGGCATCGTCGGGCGCCTGGCAGCCCAGCCGCGTTAGCGCCTCGAAGAAGCGCAGCGGTCCCAACCGCACGCTTGCCTTCACGATCGCGGCGGTCGTGGTGGGCTTGGCCATCGTCGGCTTCGTTGCGATGCAGCAGCTGGGCGCCGGGTCCCCCGGCAGCGCCCTGATCACGCCCGGCGGGTCCAATATGACGCCGGCGAACATCCCGTCCGAGGGCCGGACGCTGGGCCAGGCGAACGCCCCCGTCACGATCGACCTCTACGGGGACTTCCGCTGCTCGGCGTGCTACGCCTTCACCGAGCTGGGCACCGCCCACCAGATCGACACGCAGCTGGTCGCCACGGGCCAGGCCAAGCTGGTGTGGCACGACTTCACCATCATCGACCTCAACGACGGCGCCACCGCCTCGCGCGACGCGGCCAACGCGGCCTGGTGCGGCGCCGACCAGAACAAGTTCTGGCTCATGCACGACTGGCTGTACGCCAACCAGTCGGCGACCGAGGCTGCCAGCGCGTTCACCATCGACCGGCTGGTGGCCATCGGCCAGGCCGCAGGCATGGACATGTCCACCTACGAGCCGTGCGTGCGGAACGGCACCCACGATGCCGCGATCGCGGCCGAGCAGTCGAGCCTGCCGGCGTCCGTCGCCAGCCACGGCACCCCGTCGCTGCTGGTGAACGGCACCTACGTGGACGGCACCTTCAGCGCGGTCAGCGCGGCCGTGACGGCTGCGCTCAGCGGCTCGCCGGCCTCGCCCGCGTCGGCGTCGCCGGCGTCGTCGGCCTCGCCCGTGCCGGCCGCGTCGTCGTCCCCGGCGTCACCCGCGCCGAGCTGACCGGAGGCGACGTCCCTCCCCCGCGCCCGCGGCCCCGCATCCTGCGGGGCCGCCTCGATTCTCCGGCGGCTGGCGCGACGAGACGCGTCATACTCACGTATGACGAATTCGCTCTGGTGAGGTTCCCGTGCCCGGTCGGCCCCGCAACGAGGCGCAGCGCCACGCCCAGCGCGAGCGGATCCTGTCCGCGGCCGAGGCCCTCCTCGTCAGCCACGGCGTCGAGCGGAGTCGCCTGCGCGACGTCGCCGAGGCGGCCGGCGTCAGCGTCGGCACCGTGCAGCACTACTTCGACACCCGCGACCGGCTGATCGCCGAGCTGTTCGACTGGTCCGCGGAGCGGCGCCTCCGCGTCTGGACCGACGCCGTGCCGCTGGGCGGCGACCCGTGGGCCCGCGTGGTGGCGCTGCTGTACGCCTCGCTGCCAGAGCCCGCGCTGTGGCGCTCGCGCATCTGGATCGAGTTCTGCGCGATGGCCCGCGACGACGCGCTCCGGGCCAAGCTGGACCAGTTCTACGACGCCTGGCGACCGCCCTTCCGGGAGGCGATCCAGGCCGGGGTCGCCGCCGGGACGTTCAACCCCGCGGCGCCGGTCGAGGACATCGTGGACCTGTTCGTCATGCTCGGCGACGGCGCGTCGGTCGGCACGGCCATCGGGGCGCCCGGCCTCGATACCGAGCGGCTGCGGGCCCTGATGCTCGCCACCGCACGGGCCGCGCTGCGTCCGGCGGGGTAAGCCAGCGCGACGGCGGGTGAATTCCTAATATTGCGGTGTTACGATTGTCGCCCGAGCCGGTTGCCTCGGGCCAAGCGCCACGCCACGCACGCCAGGAGTGGACCACGATGCCCGACGGGACGACCGCCACCGCCACCAATGGGGGCGCTGCCACGCCCGACTTCCCCAGCCAGGCCCGGGTCGTCGTCATCGGTGGCGGCATCGTGGGCGCCAGCGTCCTGTTCCACCTCACCGAGCGGGGCTGGAAGGATGTCGTCCTGGTCGAGCGCAAGCGGCTGACCAGCGGCACCACGTGGCACGCCGCGGGCCTCGTGGGCCAGCTCCGCGCCACCTACAACATGACGGTGCTCGCCAGCTACGCGAAGGACATGTTCCGCGAGCTGGAGCGGCGGACCGGCGACAGCACCGGGTTCCTCCAGCACGGCTCGCTGCTCTGCGCGCACACGCCCGGCCGCTGGGAGGAGATCCGGCGCAACGCCTCGATGGCCCGGCTCACCAACGTGGACATGGAGTTCATCGGGCCGGAGCGCCTGGGCGAGATGTGGCCCCTGCTCAACACCGAGGGGATCATCGGCGCGGCGTTCATCCCCGGGGACGGCATGGCCAACCCCACCGACACCACGATGGCGCTCGCCAAGGCCGCCAAGATGGCCGGCGCCAAGGTGTTCGAGCACACCAAGGTCACGCGTGTCCTGCGCCGCGACGGGCGCGTCTCCGGCGTGGAGACCGACCGGGGCACGATCGACTGCGAGTACGTCGTCAACTGCACCGGCATGTGGGCCCGCCAGCTGGCCGGCCAGGACGACGTGGTGGTCCCGCTCCACGCGGCCGAGCACTTCTACCTCATCACGGAGCCGATCGAGGCGCTCACGCCGGACCTGCCCGTGCTGCGGATGCCCGACGAGCAGGCGTACGTGCGCAACGAGGCCGGGAAGCTGATGGTCGGCTTCTTCGAGCCCGGCGCGAAGCCCTGGGCGACCGAAGGCATCCCCGAGGAGGCGGAGTTCCTGACCCTTCCCGAGGACTGGGACCACCTCGAGCCGTACATCCTCAAGGCCGCCAACCGAATCCCGGTCTTCGGCCAGGTGGGCATCCAGCTGTTCTTCAACGGCCCGGAGAGCTTCACGCCCGACGACCGCTACATCCTGGGCGAGGCGCCGCAGCTCGACGGCTACTTCGTCGCCGCCGGGTTCAACTCGGTGGGCTTCGCGTCCGGCGGCGGGGCCGGCAAGGCCGTGGCGGACTGGGTGGTGGACGGCCACCCGCCGATGGACCTCTGGGAGGTGGACATCCGGCGGTTCATGCCGTTCCAGCGCAACCGCCGGTACCTGTACGAGCGGACCACCGAGACGCTGGGCCTGCTGTATGAGATGCACTGGCCGTTCTTCCAGACCGCGACGGCCCGCGGCGTCCGTCGCTCGCCGCTGCACGACCGGCTGGCGGCTCGCGGCGCCTGCTTCGGCGAGGTCTACGGCTGGGAGCGCGCCAACTGGTTCGCGCCCGAGGGCGTGGCGCCGCGGTACGAGTACAGCTACGGGCGCCAGAACTGGTTCCCCTACTCCGCCGAGGAGCACCGCGCGGTGCGCGAGGGCGTGGCGCTGTTCGACCAGACGAGCTTCGGCAAGATCCAGGTGGCGGGCCGCGACGCGGCGCGCGAGCTCAACCGCGTCTGCACCGCGAACGTCGACGTGGAGCCCGGCCGGATCGTCTACACGCAGTGGTGCGACGAGCGCGGCGGCGTGGAGGCGGACGTCACGGTGACGCGCCTGGCCGAGGATCGGTTCCTGGTCGTCACCACCGGCACCCAGACCGTGCGCGACATGGACTGGCTGCGCCGGAACATCGGTGCCGACGAGCACGTGACCGTGACCGACGTCACCTCGGGCGAGGCCGTCATCAGCCTCATGGGGCCGCGCTCCCGGGCCTTCCTCCAGACGCTCACCGACGCCGACCTGTCCAACGCCGCCTTCCGGTTCGGAACCGCGCGCGAGATCGACCTGGGCTTCGGCTTCGCCCGGGCCGCGCGCACCACGTATGTGGGCGAGCTGGGCTGGGAGCTCTACCTGCCGAGCGAGTTCGCCACCCACGCGTACGACACGATCGTCGGCGCCGGCGACGCCTTCGGACTGCGCCACGCCGGCTACCACGCGCTCAACAGCCTGCGCATGGAGAAGGCCTACCGCCACTGGGGCCACGACATGAGCGACGAGGACACGCTGATCGAGGCGGGCCTCGCCTTCACCGCGGCCTGGGACAAGCCCGGCGGCTTCATCGGCCGCGAGGCGCTGCTCCGCCAGCGCGAGCAGGGCGCGAGCAAGCGGCTGGCGGTCTTCGTCCTCGACGATCCTGAACCGCTGCTGTACCACAACGAGCCGATCTGGCGCGACGGCGAGCTCGTCGGCTGGATCACCTCGGCGATGTTCGGCCACACCGTGGGCCGGTCCGTCGGCCTGGGCTACGTCCGCCGCAAGGACGGGCCCGTGACGCAGGACTGGGTCGCGGCCGGCCGCTGGGAGCTCGAGATCGCCACCGAGCGCTTCGGCGCCAGCGCCTCGCTGCGCCCGCCGTACGACCCGTCCAACGCCCGGATCCGGGCCTGACCGCCGAGCTGAGGGGCCCCGCCACGCCCGGGGCCAGAGGAGGGAACGTGCAGAGCCACGCGCGCGTCGTCATCGTGGGCGGCGGGGTCATGGGCATCAGCCTCCAGTACGGCCTCGCGCTCGAGGGCTGGACCGACACCGTCCTGGTGGAGAAGGGCGAGCTGACCTCCGGCTCCACCTGGCATGCCGCCGGCCAGTGCCCGTCGTTCATCGCCAACTACACGCTGGCCAAGGTCCACGCCTACTCGAACGACCTCTACGCCAAGCTCGAGGGCATGACCGGCGAGGCCACGGGCTGGCACGCCACCGGCGGCATCCGCTTCGCCACCAACCAGATGGAGCTCGACCACTTCAGGCGGGTCGAGGGCGTGGCGGCGCTGATGGGCTTCCGGATGCAGGTCGTCGGACCGGACGAGATTCGCCGGATCAACCCGTTCGTCACCACCGAGGGGGTCCTCGCGGGCGCCTGGACGCTCGACGACGGGTACGTGGACCCCAGCTCCGCCTGCAACGCGATGTCCAAGCTGTCGCGCGGGATGGGCGCCACGATCAGCCGCCGCAACCGCGTGCTGGGGATCGACCGGCTCCCCACCGGCGAGTTCCTGGTCCGCACCGAGCAGGGCGACATCACCGCCGAGCATGTCGTGAACGCCGCGGGCTGCTACGCGGACCGGGTCTCGTCCTGGCTCGGCGTGTCCACGCAGTTCGCCAACATCAAGCACCAGTACGTGGTGACGGGCCCGGTCCGCGAGTTCGAGGAGCGCGACGCGGAGATCCCGGTGATGCGCGACCCGTGGGCGAGCTCCTACTACCGGCAGGAGCAGAAGTCCGGCCTCATCGGCATCTACGAGGACCACGACACCGAGGAGGCGTGGGGCGGCGACACCCCGCCCTGGACGTCCGACCACGAGCTGTTCGAGCCCCAGCTGGACCGCATCCTGCCCAACCTCGAGCGGGTCATGGAGCGCATGCCCGTCCTTGCCGAGGCCGGCATCAAGCGCGTGGTCAACGGCGCCATCAGCCATACCCCGGACAGCAACCCGCTGGTCGGGCCGGCGCCGGGCGTGCGCAACTTCTGGCTCGCGACGGGCACCGGCATCGGCATCGCGCAGGGGCCGGGCTGCGGGCGGTTCCTCGCCCAGCAGATGGTCCACGGCGACGCCGAGATCAACATGCTCAGCATGGACCCGCGCCGGTACGGCGCCTTCGCCGACAAGGCGTGGGTCCAGGCCAAGGCCCACCGCGAGTACTGGGACATGTACCGGCTGATCCCGCCCGGCGAGGAGCGGCCCGAGGGCCGGCCGGCCAAGAAGACGCCGCTGTACGAGAGGCTCGCTGCCAAGGGCTGCGTGTTCACCGAGGGCTTCGGCTGGGAGCGGCCCAAGTGGTTCAGCCTCGACGGGCGCGAGGAGGAGGGCACGTTCCGCCGGAACAACACCTTCCCGGTGGTGGCCGAGGAGTGCCGCGCCGTCCGCGAGCGGGTGGGCGTCATGGAGCTCCCGAGCTTCGCGACGTACGGCGTCGGGGGCGCCGACGCGGAGGCGTTCCTCAGCCGCGTCTATGCCAACCGGATGCCGCGGGTCGGCGGGATCGCCCTGGCCCACGCGCTGTCCGAGAACGGCCGTTTCGTCACCGAGACGACGATCACGCGGCTGGCCGCTGACCGCTTCTTCCTGCTGTCGGGCGCGCTGGCGCACCAGCGGGACCTCGACCTGCTCCGCGGCGCGGTACGCCCGGGCGAGGACGTCACGATCGCTGACTGGACCGAGGACTTCACCACGCTCATCGTGGCCGGCCCGCGCTCGCGCGACCTGCTCTCCACGCTTACCTCGGCGGATCTCTCCAATCCGGCCTTCCCGTGGCTGACCGGCCGCGAGATCGAGGTGGCGGGGGCCCCGGTCAAGGCGCTGCGGGTGAACTACGTCGGCGAGCTGGGCTGGGAGCTCCACGTGCCGATGGCACACGCCGTGGCGGTCTACGACGCAGTGTGGGCGGCCGGCGAGCCGCTGGGCATCGCCGACTTCGGCCTGTACGCGATGAACAGCCTGCGGATCGAGAAGGCCTACAAGGGCTGGGGCGCGGAACTCACCAACGAGATCACGCCCGTCGAGGCCGACACCATGCGCTTCGTCAAGCTCGACCACGCGTTCACGGGTCGCGCCGCCGTGGAGGCGGCCCTGGCCAACGGCGTCGCGACGCACCTCGTCTACCTCGACGTGGACGCGGTGGACTTCGACGTGGCCGGCGGCGAGCCGGTGTTCGCCGGCGGCGAGCCGGTCGGCGTCACCACCTCGGGCGGCTACGGGCACCACACGGGGCGAAGCCTCGCCTTCGCGTTCGTGGGCGCCGGCCATGAGGCCCCGGGGACCGTGCTCGAGGTCGCGCTGCTCGGCGAGCGGCGGAGCGCCACGGTCATGGCCGCCCCGGTCTGGGATCCGGCCAACACACGGCTCCGCGCGTGACCGCATCGCCGCGCGACGCGGTGCTCGCGCGGCTCGCGCTCGCACCGGTGCGCATCGCCTCGGAGGCGCGTCGGGTCGACCGGGCCGAGGCCGCGTCCGGTCCCCCGCCGGGCGAGTGGACCACGGCCCAGGTGCTCGCCCACCTCGCCGCCGTCGAGCGGGTCGTGTGGCAGGCCCGCCTCGACTCGCTCGGGGCGGGCGGCGAGCCGTCGTGGGCCTGGACCGAGCCGGCCCCGCTCGACGACCCCCGCGCCGCCACCACCGACGGGGCGGCCGCGCTGTTCGCGGAGGCCCGCGCCCAGACGCTGGTGCGGCTCGCCATCCTCGACGAGCCGGGCTGGGCCCGTGCCGGCGTCCACGCGGTGTACGGGCGGCTCGACGTGGTCGGGCTGATGGGCGTGGCCGCGGACCACGACGACGAGCACCTGGCCGCGCTGGCGGCCCGCGCAACGGAGGCGTAGCCGGACCCGGTCCCCGGGTGCTGACGAAGGGCGGGGCGGCCGCGGCGGGCGGGGGAGACAACCCGCCGCGGCCGAGGGGTCAGGCGCCGAAGCGGCTCGGGCTGAAGGGTCGGAGCTCCTCGGGGTCACTCCCGTCCAGGATGGCCGCCGAGAGCAGCGCACCCGTCCGCGGGGCGAGGGTGAGGCCGAGCATGGCGTGCCCGGTGGCGACGTAGACATTGGCGAACGGCCGCAGCCGCCCGACGCAGGCGATCCCGTCGGGCATCATCGGCCGGAGACCGGCGGACGGCGTCAGGTGCGGCGCGTCCGGGTCCCACGTCCGGAAGTAGCGGCCGGGCGCCGTCTGGATGGCCCGCAGCCGGACGGGGCTGACCCGCTCGTCGAGGCCGCCGAACTCCATCGTCCCGGCCACGCGCGTGCCGCCGTCGAGCGGCGTCACCGCGATGTGCGCCTCCGACAGCATCACGACCGGCCGCATGTCGAGCTGGGCCGGCGCGTAGTCCACGCTGTAGCCCTTGCCCGGGCGGACGGGCAGCCGGGCGCCGAGGAGCCGGGCCACCTGCCCGGACCAGGCGCCGGCCGCGATGACCAGCGCGTCGGCCCGCAGCGAGCCGAACCCGCCGCGCAGCTCGACGCCGCCCGACGGCAGCGCCCAGGCGCCGGTGACGCGTCCGCGGATCTGCGTCGCGCCCATCGCCGCCAACCGCGCGACCAGGGCGTCAACGACGGTCTGGGGGCGCACGTGGCGCTCGTCGGGGAAGCGGACGGCACCGGCGATCGCGTCGCTCAGGACGGGCACGGCGGCACGCGCCTCGTCGCCGGACAACGCCTCCGGGGCGAGGCCGGCCCGCTGGTACCGCCCGAGGTCCGCCACCGCGTGCCGGTACTCGACGGAGTCGAGGTACGCCCGCAGCTCGCCGTCGGCATGCATCTCGAACGCCAGGCCGTCGGCGGCCCACGTGTCGAGCGCGTCCATGGTGCCCCGGGCGAGCGCCGCGGTGGCCTCGAACGAGCGGTCGTAGGCGGACTTGGAGCACGCCCGGAGCAGGCCGATGAAGAACCGGGCGAACGAGGGGCTGAGCTCCGGCCGCACGAAGACCGGGCTGTCCGGCTTGGCCATCCAGCGCAGCGTCTGGAGGACCATGCCGGGCGCGGGCACGGGCCCGCTCTCGGCGGGCACGACCCAGCCCGCGTTGTTGGACGACGCGCCGGCGCCGGGGACACGGTCGCCGACAACCGTGACCTCGGCGCCTCGGCGGGCGAGCTCGTAGGCAGTTGCCAGCCCGATCAGGCCGGCCCCGACGACCGCCACCTTCATCGCTTGTCGGTCCCCTGTGCTCGCGTGGTCGCGGTGGCCCGGGTCAGGGCGTCGGCCTGGACGCCGTCGGCGCCTCGGCGGGTGCTGGCCACAGGCGGTTCGACAGCGACGTGACCATGCCGGCGAACCCGGACGGCCGGAAGACCATCACCAGGATCAGGAGCAGGCCGTACAGGACGAGCTCGAGGCCCGGCATGCTGGCCAGCTGCGCCTGCAGCAAGCCGGTGATGACCATCAGCGGGAACGCGATGACGGCCGGGCCCCACAGGGTGCCTCGCCCGCCGATGTACGCCACGGCCAGGATCTCGACGGTGTGGCTGGTGGCCATGACGTCTGGCGTGAGGATGCCGTAGTAGTGCGCGTAGAACCCGCCCAGCAGGCCGGCGAACGCGCAGGACAGGGTGAAGTTGATGACCAGGTACCGGGTCGGGTTGATCCCGGACGCCTTGGCCGCGGCCAGGTTCTGGCCGATGGCCCGGAACGCGAGGCCGACCTTGGACCGGATCACCATCATGAGCACGCCGATCGTGATGAGCAGGAGCGCCACGATGACGTAGTAGTACGGGAGGTTGTCGGACGTGTTGAGCAGCTGGGGCGTGCTCAGGCCCAGCGAGCCGCGGGTGATCTCGGGCACATTCCGCACCAGGCCCATGAGCGCGAGGCCGACGAACCAGGCCATGACGGCGGCGTACATGCCGCGCAGGCGCAGGGTCAGCATGCCCGTGAGCAGGCCAACGACGCCGGCGACGAACGCGCCCGCCACCATCCCGATCCACGGCGAGATGCCGTAGTCCACGGCCAGCAGGCCCGACGTGTACGCGCCCAGGCCGATGAACGCGGCAAGGCCGAAGTTGACGATGTCGATGTAGCCGGCCGTGAAGTCGAAGGCGACGGCATAGGCGGCCATCAGGGCGCCCGTGACCAGGAAGCGCTGGTAGTCCTGGCCGGTGAACGGGGGGATGAAGGGCAGCACCAGGACGATCGCCACGAGGACGATCGCGAAGATCACCCGGCGCCGCGCGAAGGCTTTCGCCTCATCCCGGGTCGGGGCGGTCATGTCGGTCACGGTGGCCACTACTGCTCCCAGACGCCTTTCACTTCGCTGCCGAACAGGCCGGACGGCTTGAACAGCAAGATGAGGATGAGGAACAGGGTCGGCAGGACGTCCACCCAACCCACGCCGATGTAGTAGACCGACAGCGTCTGGAGCATGGACACGATGAACGCCCCGATGATGGCGCCCTGGACGTTGCCCAGGCCGGCCAGGATGACGACGAACCACGCAAGCTGGAGCGGTTGCTGGCCGACGGTCGGCGAAGAGGGATACAGCCACAGGAGGGCTGCCCCGGCGAGCGCCGCGAGGGCGCTCGACAGGCCCATCGTGATGATGAAGATCCGGTTGAGGCTGATGCCGGCCATCTGGGCGCCCGCCTCGTCCTGCGCGACGGCGCGCATCGCGCGGCCGGTCTGGCTGCGCCTGAGGAAGGCGGAGAACGCCAGGATGGTCACGATGGCGATCACGAACGCAGCGATGCGATCGACGGAGACAGAGGTGCCGATGATCCTGACGGGCGGCACGTCCCAGTAGCGAGAGACGCCGCGGAAGTCAGTCCCGAAGATGAGCTGATCGCCGTTGACCAGCACGACAGAGAGGCCCGCGGTCAGGAGGAAGGTGTTCATCACCCACTGGTCCTTGCTGACCTTTCGCAGCCGCCGGAAGAGCACGACCTCGAGCACCGCGCCGACGAGGAAGCCGACGGCGACAGCGGCGATCATGCCGGCGAACGGGCCGAAGATCTTGAGCAGGGTGGTTCCGCTCGGGTCGTCGAGCATCGCGTTCTGGATCGGCGTGAACACGAAGTACGCCACGAGCGAGCCGATCATGAAGAACTCGCCGTGGGCGAAGTTGGAGATGTTCATCACGCCGAACACGAGCGCGAGGCCAGCGGCCATGAGGGCCCACATGCCGCCCGTGACGAGCGTGTCCACGGTGATCGAAGGCTGCACGAACGCGAACACGACCAGCGCCGCGACCATCAGCCCGATGATCATCCACGTGAGCGTGAGGAACCGTTTCGCGAGCGGGACGCGGCGGAGGTTGGTGGGGGCGGGCGCAGCCGCGGGGGTCGTCGTCATCTGTCTGCCTCAGATCCCGAGGTACGCTTCCTGGACGTGGGTGTTGCCGAGCAGTTCCGCGCCCGTCCCCTCGAGCACGACCCGGCCCTGCTCTAGGACGTACGCCCGATCCACGATCTGGAGTGTGGTGTTCACGTTCTGCTCGACCAGCAGGATGGTCATCCCGCGGGCGCGGAGCGTCTTGAGCGCCTCGAACGTCGCCAGCGTCGGCATGGGGGCCAAGCCGAGGCTGGGCTCGTCCACGAGCAGCAGCGAGGGCCGCGGCATCAGGCCGCGGCCGATGGCGAGCATCTTGCGCTCGCCGCCGGACAGGGTGCCCGCCAGCTGATCCCTGCGCTCCAGCAGGCGGGGGAACAACTCGAACACCGTGTCCATCGTGGCGGCGACGGCCTTCTTGTCCTTCACCGAGTAGGCGCCGACAAGCAGGTTCTCGTAGATGGACATCGCCGGGAACAGGTTCAGGCTCTCGGACACGAAGCCGATGCCGCCTCGGCTGATCTGGTGCGGCAGCGTGCCGCGCAACTCCTTGCCGCGGAAGGTGACGGAGCCGCGGATGGCGGGCACGAAGCCTGCGATCGTGCGCAGCGTGGTGGTCTTGCCGGCGCCGTTGGGTCCCAGGATGGCGACGAACTCGCCCTCCTCGACGTGGAGGTCAACGCCCCACAGGACCTGCAGCAGGTCGTAGCCGGCTTCGATGGCGGTCAGTTTGAGCACGGTGTCTCCCTCGAGCCTCGCTGGCCGCTCAGAGGATGAAGTTGGCGCCGAGATAGGCCTCGCGGACCTTCTCGTCCTGGGCCACCGTCGACGCGTCGCCTTGGGCGATCAGCTCGCCGTACTGGAGCACCGCCAGGTTCGCGCACAGGTCGAGGATCAGCCGCATGACGTGCTCGACCATCACAATCGTGACACCGTCGTCGCGGATCTTCCGGAGCAAGGCGGCGATCGGGGTGAGCTCGGACGGCGTCAGGCCGGACGCGAACTCGTCGAGGAACAGCAGCTTCGGATTGCTCGCGAGCGCGCGAGCGAGGTCCAGCCGCTTGAGCTGGACGGCGTTGAGGTGGCCGGCGATGGTGCTCACGGGGCGTGGGAAGTCCACGTACTGGAGGATCTTCAGCGCCCGGTCGGCAGCCATGCCACGCTCGGCGTGCGGATCGCCGAACGAGGCGGAGACGACCACATTCTCCAGGACCGTCATGCGCGGAAAGGGACGCGGGATCTGGAACGTGCGACCGACACCCAGTCGGCACATCTTGTCGGCCGACAGGCCGGTGGTGTCCTGGCCGTTGAGGCGGACCGTGCCGCCATTGGGGCGGAGCGCGCCGGCCAGGCAGTTGAGGAGCGTGGACTTGCCGGCGCCGTTCGGCCCGATCAGGCCGAAGATCTCGCCCT
>JAKAHL010000240.1 GCA_021815005.1 Chloroflexota bacterium | reverse complement strand
TCGCATGGCGCTGAGCCGCCGCACCAGGGGGCCGCTCGCGGCCAAAGGGGAGTAGCCAATGTCGCTGCTGAAGCGCATCGAGAGCGCCCGACCCGGCGCCGCGCCGGACGCGGGCTCGAGCCTGCCCGTGCCGAGCCCGGGAGCCAGCCCCACCCAGCAGCCCGGCGCGAGCCCGAGCCCGGCGACGCCCGGCCGGCTCATGCCCCAGGCGCCGGTCCGCGAGTCGTTCCGGGACGTCAAGTTCCGGATCCAGAACCGCGTGATCCAGGACCTGGACCCCCGGCTCGACCTGTCCAACCAGGTGGAGGTCCGCCGGCAGATCGAGGAGATCTTCGGCCGCGTCATCGACGAGGAGGGCCTGGCCCTCACCCGCGCCGAGCGCGTCCGGATGCTCGAGCAGATCACCGACGAGATCATCGGCCTCGGCCCGCTGGAGCCGCTCCTCCGCGACGAGAGCGTCTCCGAGGTCATGGTCAACGGCCCGCGCCAGGTCTACGTGGAGCGCTCCGGCCGCCTGGAGCTCACCAACGTCGTGTTCCAGAACGACGACCACGTGATGCGGATCATCGACCGGATCATCTCCCCCATCGGCCGGCGCGTGGACGAGTCGAGCCCGATGGTGGACGCCCGCCTGACCGACGGCTCGCGCGTCAACGCCATCATCCCGCCACTGTCGCTGGTGGGACCGGTCATCACCATCCGGAAGTTCTCCGCCTCCCCGTTCACCGTGGAGGACCTGGTCCGGTTCGGCACGGCGACGCCCGACATGTTCGAGTTCCTCCGCGCGTCGGTGGAGGCGCGGCTCAACGTGTTCGTCTCCGGCGGCACGGGCTCGGGCAAGACGACCACGCTCAACGTGCTCTCCTCGTTCATCCCCAACGACGAGCGGATCGTGACGATCGAGGACGCGGCCGAGCTCCAGCTCCGCCAGGAGCACGTCGTGACGCTGGAGTCGCGGCCGCCCAACATCGAGGGACGCGGCGCCATCCCCATCCGCGAGCTCGTCCGCAACTCGCTGCGGATGCGGCCCGACCGGATCATCGTCGGCGAGTGCCGCGCCGGCGAGGCGCTGGACATGCTCCAGGCCATGAACACCGGCCATGACGGCTCGATGTCCACCGGCCACGCCAACAGCCCGCGCGACATGCTCTCGCGCCTCGAGACCATGGTCCTCATGGCGGGCGTGGACCTGCCGGTGCGCGCCATCCGCGAGCAGATCGCGTCCGCCGTGGACCTGATCGTGCACCAGGCCCGCCTCAAGGACGGCACCCGCCGGATCACGAACATCACCGAGGTCCAGGGCATGGAGGGCGACGTCATCGTCATGCAGGACGTGTTCGTGTTCGAGCAGACGGGCGTCCTCGAGGGCAAGATCCAGGGCCGGCTCAAGCCGACGGGGATCCGGCCGAAGTTCGTCGAGAAGTTCGAGGTCCAGGGCATCCACCTGCCGCCGGGCCTGTTCGGCTTCTCGTACTAGGCGCGCGGGAGGCCGGTTGTGAACCCGATGACGCTCGCCATCGCCGCCATCGCCGCGCTTGCGATCCTCCTGATCGCGGTAGGCATCTCGATGGCCCGCAGCGGTTCGGACGTCAGCGCCCGCCTCGAGCGGTATGCGTCCACCAAGCCCGAGAAGCCGGCCGGGAACGCCGGCGGGCAGCCCACGCTCGCTGGCGCGTTTCAGTCGTCGGCCGCCATGGCCCAGCTCAACAAGGTTGTCGAGCAGCGCGACTTCGGCGCCAACCTGGCCCGCGAGATCGCCCGCGCGGACCTGAAGCTCAAGGTCAGCGAGTACCTGCTGATCTGGGCGGGATCGACCGTGGGCGTGCCCATCCTGATGGTGGTGCTCTCGGTGGGGATCGCCGGGCTGCGCAACCCGCTCGTGCTGCTGGTCGGCATGCTGATCGGGTTCATGCTGCCGCGCTTCTGGCTGGGGCACCGCAAGAGCAGCCGCCTCAACGCGTTCAACAAGCAGCTCCCCGACACCATCACCCTGATCGCCAACGCGCTGCGCGCCGGCTCGTCGTTCCTCCAGGCCATCGAGCTCGTGGTGCGCGAGTCCAGGCCGCCCATCTCCACCGAGTTCGGGCGCGTGATCCGCGAGGTCAACCTCGGCCTCGCCTTCGACACGGCACTCGAGAACATGGTCCGGCGCGTCCGCTCGGACGACCTGGAGCTGATGGCCACCGCCATCTCCATCCAGCACACGGTGGGCGGCAACCTGGCCGAGATCCTGGACTCGATCGCGTACACCATCCGCGAGCGCGTTCGCATCAAGGGCGAGATCCGCACCCTCACCGCGCAGCAGCGGCTGTCGGGCTACGTGGTGGGCTTCCTGCCCATCGGCCTGGCGGGCTTCCTGTTCGTGGCCGCGCCGCAGTTCATGCAGCCGATGTTCGACAGCCGCGTCAGCTTCGGCGGCCTGCCCGCCGGGGTGGTCATCCTGTTCGTGGGCGGCTTCATGATGTTCATCGGCTTCATGTTCATCCGCCGCATCGTGGACATCGAGGTCTAGCGCATGGACCCCCTGGCCTTCGTCGTCGCGGGCGTCGTCGCCCTCGCCATCCTCCTGATCTTCGTCGGTCTCGCCGGCGGCGCGCCGGTGGACCCCGTGCAGGCCCGCCTCACCCAGCTGGGCACGATGCAGGCCAAGAACCTCGAGGAGCTCGAGCTCCAGGCGCCGCTGTTCGACCGGACGCTCCGGCCGCTCGCCGCGCGCCTCTCCGGCAGCGTGTCCCGGGTGGCGAGCGCCTCGTTCACGCAGCAGACCGAGAAGCGCCTGGCGCTCGCCGGCAACCCCGGCGACCTGCGGGTGGCGGACTGGCTGGGCATCAAGGCCGTGGGCGCCATCGTGGGCGCCATCCTGTTCTTCGCGCTGTTCGTGGTCCCGGGTCTCGTCAGCGTGCCGGTGCCGGTGGGCCTGGCCATGATCCTGGTGGGCGTGCTGTTCGGCTACACCGTGCCGGAGTTCTGGCTGGGCGGGCGGGTCCGGGCCCGCCAGAAGCTGATCCTGCTCCAGATCCCGGACGCGCTGGACCTGCTCACGATCTCGGTCCGGGCCGGCCTCGGCTTCGACGGAGCGCTGGGCAAGGTGGTGGAGAAGCTCAAGGGACCCCTCACCGACGAGTTCCGCCGGGCGCTGGCGGAGATCCGGGTGGGCAAGGCGCGCCGAGACGCCCTGCGGGACATCGTCCCGCGGACTGAGGTGCAGGCCCTGTCCAACTTCATCGGCGCGGTCATCCAGGCCGAGCAACTGGGCGTCTCGATCAGCAAGGTGCTGCAGGTGCAGTCCGAGCAGCTGCGCATCGAGCGCCGCCAGCGCGCCGAGGAGATGGCGGCCAAGGCGCCGATCAAGATGCTGCTTCCGCTGGTGGGCTGCATCTTCCCGTCGCTGTTCATCGTCATCCTGGGCCCGGCGATCATCCTGATCATGATCAACCTCAAGGTCTGACGGGCCGGCGTGAGCCCGTCGGCGCGGGGCGGGGGCATCGGCCGCTGCGGGGCCCGGGCGGGTCTCCGCGAGGGGCCGGCGTGAGCCCGTCGGCGCGGGGCGGGGGCATCGGCCGCTGCGGGGCCCGGG
>JAKAHL010000239.1 GCA_021815005.1 Chloroflexota bacterium | reverse complement strand
CGGCCGAGGACGCCGTGGTGGTGCGGACCGACGGCATGGGCCTCGACGCGGTGGTGGACCTGGTCGCGAGCCTCGTGGTGGCCGCCGAGGCGGGCGGCGTGGCGAGCGCGCCGGGCGTGGTCGGCGTGCCGGGTTCGGAAGCGACCCGGGAGGCAGCCGGCGCCCCGGCACGGCCGCGGCGGAGCCCGGCGCCAGCGGCTCGCGAGCCCCTGCCGAGGGTTCTCGAGGTGGCCATGCGCCTCGACAACCAGCAGACGATGCTGATCCGCATGGTCGCCCGCATCGCCCAGTGGATCGGGCACGCCCTGGCCGCCACCTCCATCGAGGGCCTCGAGAACATCCCGCGCCGGGGCGCGGTCATCATCGCCGTCAACCACGCCTCCAACGCGGATCCGATCTACGCCGGCGCCTGGGTCAGCGACGCGCTGCGGACGCGCCGGCTCCACTGGCTCGGCAAGCGCGAGCTGTTCTTCTGGCCCGTGTTCGGCTGGATCTGCGCGCTGGGCGGGATCCATCCCGTGGACCGCTCGTCTGCTGACATCGAGGCGTACCGCCTGGCCTCGCGGATCCTCGAGCGGGGCTACGTGCTGCTGATCTTCCCCGAGGGGACGCGCAGCCCCACCGGCGCCCTGCAGGAGGCGAAGGACGGGATGGCCCAGCTTGCCCTGCGCTCGGGCGCCCAGATCGTCCCGATGGCCATCAACGACAGCGACCTGGTCTGGCCCAAGGGCCGCCGGTTCCCCGCGCCGTTCCCCCGCCGCCGCGTCCGGGTGCGCATCGGCCAGCCGTTCCTCGTGGCGGACCTGGTCCCGCCCGCCACCGACCGGCGCGCTGCGAAGACGGCGGCCACGGCCGCGATCATGGGCCGGATCGCGGAGCTGCTCGAGCCCCGCCAGCGGGGCGCCTATGCCGACGCGGTGCCGGCGCCTGCCGCGGAGGGCACAACCCGGAACCCCGCGTGACCCCGGGGCGCATCCCGGCGCGAACCGCGGACCTGTGCGACCATCAGTCGTCTATGGGAACGGTCCAGCAAGTCCGAATCGCCCGCCGGACGGGGTTCTGCTATGGCGTCCGCGAGGCGATCGACAAGGCCAAGGTGTCCGCGGCCGCGGGCAAGCTGACGAGCACGCTCGGGCAGGTCGTCCACAACGAGGGCGTGATCCGCCGCCTCGAGGAGGCCGGCGTCCGCGCGGTGGACTCCATTGACGACGTGGCCAGCGGGGCGGCCGTGGTCATCCGCGCCCACGGGGTCAAGCCGGAGGTCCTCGAGCGGGCCGAGGCGCGCGGCCTGGAGGTCATCGACGGCACCTGCACGTGGGTGATCCAGGAGCAGCGCCAGCTGCAGGAGCTGGTGGACGAGGGGTACACGATCGTCCTGCTCGGCACGCCCAAGCACCCGGAGGTCGTGGGGCTGCTCGGTTTCGCGCCGGACGCCATCGTGGTGGACGAGGAGGAGGACTGGGCGCGCATCCCGAGCCGGCGCAGGATGGCGCTCATCACCCAGTCAACCCAGCCGCCGTGGAAGTTCGAGAAGCTGGCGGCGTACATGGTGTCCAAGGCCCACGAGCTCAAGATCGTCAACACCGTCTGCCCCGTCACCATCCGCCGCCAGGAGGACACGCTCGAGGCGGCCCGCGGCGTGGACCTCATGGTGGTGGTGGGCGGCCGGCACTCGGCCAACACCAAGGAGCTGACGCGCCTGTGCTCGATCGCGGGCACCCGGGCGATCCAGGTGGAGAACGCGCGGGACCTGACCGATCCGGTTCCCTTCGGGGACGTCCGGGTCGTCGGCGTGACCGGCGGCACGTCCACCCCGCTCGAGGACCTGCGCGAGGTGGCGGAGCGGATCTTCGTCCTGGCCGGCGCGCCGGAGCAGGCCGCCCGGGCCACGGAGCTCGCCACGGCGGCCCTGGACGCGGCGGCGACGTCTGCCGGCCGGACCACCTCGCTGCCGCGGTCCGAGACGCCGGCGGGGGTCGCCTGACCGCCATGTCCAACCGCACCGCCGGCCTCCCCGTCGTGGCCTTCGTCGGGCGCCCAAACGTGGGCAAGAGCACGCTCTTCAACCGCGTCGTGGGCGACTCGCGCGCCGCCATCGTGGAGGACCGCGCCCGCACCACGCGCGACCGCCTCTACGGCGACGCCGAGTGGAACGGCCGCCGCTTCGTGGTGGTGGACACCGGCGGCCTCGAGCTGGCGCCCGGCGACCCCATCGAGGAGCAGGTGCAGCTCCAGGCGAGGCTGGCGATCAGCGAGGCGGACGTCATCGTGTTCCTGGTGGACGCGGAGTCCGGCCTGACCCCGGCGGACCGCGATGCCGCGGAGCTGCTGCGCCGGACCACCAAGCCCGTGCTCGTGGCGGCCAACAAGGCCGACAACGACCGGCGCGAGCAGGACGCCGCCGAGTTCTACGCGCTCGGCTGGGAGGAGCAGTACGCGATCTCCGCGAGTCACGGGCGTGGCGTGGCAGACCTGCTGGACGCGGTCGTCTGGGCGCTGCCGCCGGAGAGCGAGGCCGAGGTCGCGCGCAAGGCGCGCGAGGAGGAGGCGGAAGCCTGGGCCAAGGACGTCGCCGCGGGCCGACTCGAGCCGGTGGTGGCGGGCGAGGAGGACGGGGAGGGCGGGGCCGACGACGAGGCCGAGTCCGAGGCAGACGCCGCCCGCTGGGACGCGATGATGGCGGCGGAGAGCGAGGAGCCCCCGGCCATCGCCTTCGTCGGCCGTCCGAATGTGGGCAAGTCGAGTCTGCTCAACGCGCTCCTCGGCGAGGAGCGCACCATCGTCTCCGACGTGCCCGGCACGACCCGCGACGCCATCGACACCACCATCCCGTGGGGCCGCTCAGAGGTGGTCCTCATCGACACGGCGGGCATCCGCCGGCGGGGCAGGGTGGCGTCCGGCCCGGCCGCGGAGCGCTACTCGACGCTGCGGGCCCTCAAGGCGATCTCGCGCGCGGACGTCGCGATCCTGGTGCTCGACGCCAACGACGGCCTCACCGCACAGGACGGCCACGTGGCCGGCTACGTGGTCGAGGAGGGCAAGGGCCTCGTCATCGCCGTCAACAAGTGGGATGTCGTCGAGGGGAAGACCCACAAGACCTTCGACGAGTTCGTCGCCGCGCTGCGCCGGGACCTGCCGTTCGTGGACTACGCGCCGGTCGTGTCCATCTCGGCCAAGACGGGCCAGCGCGTGCAGCGCGTGCTCGAGCTGGCGGTGGACGTCTGGGGCGAGCGCCGCAAGCGCGTGGGCACCGGCGAGCTGAACCGGCTCGTTTCGGCGGCCGTGGAGCGCAACCCGCCAGCGCTGGTCCGCGGGCGGCGCGTCAAGGTGCGCTACGCCACCCAGGTGGGCGTCGCCCCGCCGACGTTCGTGTTCTTCGCGACGGACCCGGCCTCGCTGCACTTCTCGTACCGCCGGTACCTGGAGAACCGCCTGCGCGAGGCCTATGGCTTCGCCGGGACGCCGATCAGGCTGGTCTTCCGCGAGCAGGTCCGCGAGAAGCGCACGTACAAGGGGCGTTCCCGCGTCAAGCGGTAGGCGGTGGGGGAGAGCGCGCGGCGCCCGGGCGCGGTCCCGCGACCC
>JAKAHL010000238.1 GCA_021815005.1 Chloroflexota bacterium | reverse complement strand
CCACAACCGGACGCCCCTGGCGGAGGTCGAGGGCGACGTGACGTTCCTCAACGCCACGCCCGAGGAGGCGGCCGAGCGGCTGGCGCCCTACCTTGAGCTCGGGTTCCGAACGCTCATCACCGAGCAGCCGGCCCCGTACGACACCGAGACGCTCGAGCGCTTCATCGGCCAGGTCAAGCCGCTGCTCGAGCGCGGCTGACGCCCGTTCCTCGCGCCGGGCAACCGGCAAGTCCGGGCGCGCGCCGTCTGGGCCTGCCCCGGGCCTACCGGATCCGCTCCAGCGAGACGGCCGGGATCGTCCGGGTCGTCTTGCGCTCGTAGTCGGTGAAGCCCGGGTGCTGCGCGGCGTGGACGCCCCAGAGGCGGTCGCGCTCGGGGCCGGCGTCCTCGACATGCGCCAGCGCTCGGAACGTCTGGCCCTCGGCCTCGACGGTGACCTCGGGGTGCGCGAGCAGGTTCGCGTACCAAGCCGGGTTCTCGGGCGCGCCTCCCTTCGAGGCCATGACCACGTAGCGATCGCCGTCGCGGCTGTACACGAGCGGGGCGATTCGCGGCTCGCCCGTCCGGGCCCCGACGGTGTGGAGCAGCAGGACGGGCCGGCCCTGGAAGGGGCCGGTGATGATCCGGCCGCCGTTCGCGCGGTGCTGCGCGATCAGGTCGCGGGTGAACTCGGCAGGGTCGGGGCGGGGATCGGGGGAAGTCATCCGCGGATCGTAGTCGCCCGCCGGAATTCTTGCGCGATCAACTACACGGGCCCGGCGCGGGGCGGCCAGCCGGGCCCGCCGCAGCCGACGCGGGGTCAGCGCGGCCGGCGGCACGCCTCGTCGAAGCGGGCGAGCTCGTCGGCCAGGATGAGCGGGCGCCGGTGCTGGCGATCGGTGGGCGCCTCGGCGTTCACGCGCGCCACTGCGGCATTGATCCGGACCACCAGCTCCTCGAGCGCGGCCCGGTCGCGGCGACGGGCCGAGGACGTGGGCGGGGCGTCGGCGAGCGCCCGCGCGAAGATCGCCTCGCGCTCGGCGAACAGGCCGCGCGCTTCCTTGTCCGCCTCGATCCAGGGGGGCGCGACGCCGTAGTTCTTCAGCATATGGAACGCGAGGCCCCACTCGCCAGCGTAGGGGTTCTCGTCGTTGGGCAGGGGCTCGCCCTGGTGGGGCAGGTTGTCGAACCTGCCCTCGCCGATCGCCTCGCGGATCTGGCGGTCGATCAGCGTCTCCCAGTCCGGGCCGACCTCCATCCGGCCGTCGGGGCCGCGCCGGTGGACGTGCGACTTGGGGTCGGGGGCATCGGGCATGGGCCCATGGTTGCCCGGAGGCTCGCCCCCGGTCAAGGGCGGGGCGCGCGGGGCGTCAGACCGCGCTGGCCGCCGCCGCGGGCGCCGAGAGCGACGCTGGCGATGCCGTCCGCCAGCGGGCCGGCACCTCGGTGCCGCGCGCGGCCGCGAACCGCGGCAGGGCCGACGCGAGGAACATGCCCGCCCAGACCGGGAAGCCGACGGCGTCGGCGAGGGCGGTGGCCCCGGAGAGCACGAGGCCGGCCGCCGTGAACGCCGCCGCGTTCCGCGCGGTCATGCTCGCCTGTGCCGCGACCAGGGCTGGGCCGCCGGTGAGCCGGAACAGACGCTCGGTCTGGGCGAGCACGGTGGCCTGGTAGCCGATGGCGCTGACCGTCACCGCGGCGAGCAGGACCAGGGCCGCGGCGTCATTGCCGGGGAACGCCGCCAGGCACAGCAGCATGCCGACGCCGCGAAGCGCGTACGACGCCCGCAGCAGACGGGCCGACGACACCTGGGCCATGACGCCACCGACCACCGCCGACGCGGCCAGCGACGCGAGCGCCCACACGCCCGACAGCACCACCGCGAACCCCGGCGACATGCCGAGGACCGCCACCGCGAACACGCCGAGGTACGGTGTCAGGCCCACGCCCACGGCATTCCACGTGGAGGCGCGGACGAAGGAGCGCAGCGTCGGGGAGGGCGCCGGGGCGGTCTCGGCACGGGGGATCGACACCCGGCCCGGGCTCGGCAGCCGGATGACGGCCCGGAGCAGCGGCAGCGAGGCGAGGAAGGCGGCCGCGAACAGCGCCGCGTACAGCCAGGCGGCGACGGTGCTGCCCGCCGCGTCGAGCACCACACCGGCGGGCAGCAGCAGCAGCGCCGAGGCGCCGGCCGTCATGCCCATCATCTTGGGGGTCACGCGGCGGCGCTCCTCCTCGGGCAGGACGATGGCGAGCCAGGAGAACAGGTTCGCCTCCGCCACCAAGGCCCCGGAGTTGCCCACCAGCACGATCAGCGCGATCAGGGCGACCGCAACGCCGTCGGCCACCAGGTGCAGGGCGACGGCCACGGCGACCGCGGCGAACCACAGGCCGCGCGTCTCGGTGGCCGCGATCAGCGCGACCGTGATGCGCCGGAGGTTCCCGTCCGTGCGGCGAAGGGCCGTGGGCATGAACGCCTGGGCCGCCGAGCCGAGAACAGGGAGCAGGCCGATGAAGGTGACGAACGCGGGGTTGGCGCCCAGCACCAGCAGGAACGGCACGAACAGGGCGTCCGTCGCGAATGCCGCCACGATCGCCTGCGACCCGGCGATCACCTGGTACGGGCGGTTGCGCCGGGCCGCGAAGACGCGCCACGGGTTGAGGGGAGCGATGAGCGGGCGGGTGCTCAGCTTGGTCATTCGAAAAGTCGCAGTTTCGTAGGTGAATGGTGCATGTGACCTTGCTATCGTAGGTCAGCAATGCCTAAGCGTCCAATATGTGATGCAGCCGGTGCATTCAGCCGAGATTTCCTCAAGCGCCCCGGCGCCCTGGCGCCAGCCGGGTGATACTCGCGCTGCCATGCCTGACTCGCTGACCCTCCTGTTCGACGCCGACGACACGCTCTGGGACAACAACATCCACTTCGAGCGCGCGATCGAGGCGTGGCTCGGGGTGGTGGTCAACGGGGCGTGGACCCCGGAGGCGGCCCGCGCCGAGCTCGACCGCATCGAGGAGGCGAACTTCACGACCGGCGGGGTGGGCACGGCCCCGTTCGGCGTGCACCTGCGGCTGGCGGCCGAGGCGATCATGCCGCCCGGTGACCTGGCGACCGCGCTGCCCCGGATCGAGGCGATCGTGGGCACGATGCCGCGCGGCGCCGTCACGCTGCTGCCGGGCGTCGCCGAGACGCTCGACACGCTCGGCCGGCGGCACACGCTCGGCCTTGTCACGCGCGGCGACCCCGCCGAGCAGTGGGCCAAGATCGACGCCTCGGGGCTCCGGGACCGGTTCGCGCACGTCGCGGTGGTGGAGCACAAGGTGCCCGAGACCTATCGCGAGCTGGCCGAACGCTGGGGCCTGGACCCGGCTGCCACCGTGATGATCGGCAACTCGCCCCGCTCGGACATCGTGCCCGCCCGGGCAGCCGGGTTCCGGGCGGTGCTGGTGAGCCACGCCACCACCTGGCGGCTGGAGCTGGCCGAGGTGGACCCCGACGACCCCGGGGTGAGCCAAGCAGACCGGTTCGAGGATCTGCTCGGGCTGTTCTAGCGGCGCCCGAGGGGCGCGGCGGGCCGCTCGGGCGCCGCGCCCCGGGCGGGACCGGCCCGCGTTGCGG
>JAKAHL010000237.1 GCA_021815005.1 Chloroflexota bacterium | reverse complement strand
TCGCCGGGGCCTCGCCCGCCGCCGAGGCCCGGGCCGAGGCCCTGGCGTCCGTGACCGGAGACCTGGCCGGGGCGCTCGCGGCGGCCATCGTGGACCCGGGCCGGATCGCCGTCGTGGGGGAGGGCGGTGTGGCGGCGCTGGAACCGTGGCTGCGGGGCCAGACCGCCGTCGGGATCGCGCTCGTCGCCAGCAGCCCGCGCCCGCTCGCCGGGACGCCGCTCGCCCTCGCCGTGGCCGGCGACGACGGCCGGGTGCTCGCCGCCGACGGCCCGGACGCCTCGACCGCCCTGCGGCGCCTTGTCGAGGCGGTTGGCACGCCGATCGTCGGGCACGAGGTGAAGCCGCTGCTCACCGCGCGCTTCGCCGATGACCTCGACGCGCCGGCCACCCTGATCGCGTTCGACACCCAGATCGCCGCCTATCTCGTGAACGCCGCGTTGCGCGCCCAGAAGATCGCTGACGTCGTGGCCGAGCGGCTGGACCTCGTCCTGCCGCCCGCAGCCGCCGGCCTGCCGCCCGCGCTGCTCGCCGGCCTCGAGTCGCTCGCCGTGCTGGCGGTTCGGCCGAGCCTGGAGCTCGCCCTGCGCGACGAGGGCGCCGAGCGCCTGTTCGCCGAGATCGAGCTCCCGCTGATCCCCATCCTCGCCCGCATGGAGGCGGTGGGCGTGGCGCTCGACCGCGAGGCGCTGGCGAGGCTGGAGCGGGAGTTCGCCGCCGAGATCGAGCGGCTCGAGGCGGAGATCTATGCCGCTGTGGGCCACCAGTTCACGATCGGCTCGCCCAAGCAGCTGGGCGAGATCCTGTTCGAGGAGCTGCGGCTGCCGCACGGGCGCAAGACCAAGACCGGGTATTCGACCGACGCCACGGTGCTCGAGGAGCTGCGGGGCGTCCACCCGGTCGTCGCGCCGATCCTGGACTGGCGCGTCTACACCAAGCTGCGATCCACCTATGTCGAGGCGCTGCCGAGCCTGATCGGCCCCGATGGGCGACTGCACACGCTGTTCAACCAGGCCGTGGCGGCGACGGGTCGCCTGAGCTCGTCGGACCCGAACCTCCAGAACATCCCGATCCGCACGCCGCTGGGCCGCCGCATCCGCCACGCGTTCGTGGCGGGCTCGCCCGAGACCACGCTCGTCGC
This sequence comes from Chloroflexota bacterium, assembly GCA_021815005.1. Classification (GTDB taxonomy): domain Bacteria; phylum Chloroflexota; class Limnocylindria; order Limnocylindrales; family CSP1-4; genus CAIXZV01. Next base: position 2,471 of record JAKAHL010000237.1, on the reverse strand, counting down.
CGCGGACTACAGCCAGATCGAGCTGCGGGTCATCGCCCACGTCTCCGGCGACCCGCACCTCGCCGACGCGTTCGCCCGCGAGGCGGACATCCACCGCGAGACCGCGGCCCGCGTCCTCCACAAGGACCCGGCCGAGGTCACCCCCGACGAGCGTTCGATGGCCAAGATGGTCAACTTCGGCCTCGCCTACGGGATGAGCGACTTCGGCCTCTCGTCGCGCGCGGGCATCAGCCGCGAGGAGGCCCAGGCGTTCATCAAGAGCTACTTCGACGCGTACGGCGGCATCAGCCGGTACATGGTCCACATCCGCGAGACCGCCAAGGATCTGGGCTATGTGTCCACGCTGCTCGGCCGGCGGCGGCGGATCCCGGAGCTGACCTCGTCCAACGGCGCGCTGCGCCAGGCCGGCGAGCGGATGGCCATCAACATGCCCATCCAGGGGACGGCCGCGGACATCGTCAAGATCGCGATGATCCGGGCGGACCGGGCCCTGCGCGAGGGTGGCTTCCGGGCGCGGATCCTCCTGTCGGTCCACGACGAGCTCCTGGTGGAGACGCCCCGCGACGAGGTGGAGCGCCTCGTCCCCGTGCTCCGCGAGGCGATGGAGGGGGCGCTGCCCCTGTCCGTGGCGCTGACCGTCGAGGTGAAGACGGGAGACTCGTGGGAGGGCATGACCCCGGTCTCGCACCGCGACGCCGCGCTGGCGGAGGCGGGCGAGGCGCCGGAGGGGCTGGCCGGCTGATCCGCCGGTCAGCGGGCGGGGAGCACCCAGGCGGCCGACTCGCCGGGAAGGCGCCCGTCCTCGAGCGGCAGCGAGGCCAGCAGGACCTCGCCCTCTGGCAGCGCGACCGGCGCGGCCCCGAAGTTCGCGATCACGCGGACGGTCTCGGCGGCCACGACCAGGTCGAGGACCAGGACGTCCGGGGCGTTGGACGAGACCCAGCGCAGCCCGCCTCGCCCCAGTGCCCGGTGCTGCCGCCGAAGCCGCAGCGCCGCACGGTACAGCGACAGCATGGATGCGGGGTCGCCAGCCTGGCGCTCAGCGGTCAGCGGCCCCCAGGCCGCGGGCTGCGGCAGCCACGTGGACGCTGACGAGGAGAACCCGAACGGCGGCGCGTCGCCTGACCATGGCATCGGCACGCGGCAGCCGTCGCGGCCCCGGACGGCGTGGCCGGAGCGCTCCCAGATCGGGTCCTGGAGAACCTCGTCGGGCAGGTCGTCCACGTTCGGCAGCCCGAGCTCCTGGCCCTGGTACAGGTAGACCGCGCCCGGCATCGCCAGCAGCAGCAACGCCACCGCGCGCGCCCGGCGCCGGCCCGCCGCCACGTCGGGCGCCGCTTCGCCGCGGATCCGCATCTCGCCCGGCACGTAGTCCCCGCTGAGCTGGGCGCGGCGGCCGTACCGCGTGACCGAGCGCTCCGTGTCGTGGTTGTCGGTGACCCACGTGGACACGGCGCGCACCGGCGCATTGGCGGCCAGGGTCGCGTTGATCGCCTCGCGGAACGCCGCAGCGTCGAAGCCCGCGTGCACGAACTGGAAGTGGAACGCGAGCGGCATCTCGTCGGGGCGGAGGAACAGCGCCACCGTCTCCGCGTCGGCGCCCGTCTCGATCACCGCCGTCCGCTCGCCCGGGTAGGACGCCAGCACGCGGCGCCACGCCCGGTACACGTCGTGGACCGGCGAGTCGGGCCCCTTGCGGATCACCGGCCGGCCGTCGGTCGTGTCCGGGAAGTCCTCGTCCTTGATCAGCGCGTCGGCGACGTCGATCCGGAACCCGTCGATCCCCCGGTCCAGCCAGAAGCGGAGGATCGAGGCGAACTCCGCGAGGACCTCCGGGTCTCGCCAGTTCAGGTCGGGCTGCTCGGCCGCGAAGAGGTGGTAGTACCACTGGCCGGGAGCGCCGTCGGGCTCGCGGACGCGCGTCCAGGACGAGCCGCCGAAGACCGCCCGCCAGTTGCCCGGCGGCTCGTCGCCGTTGGGCCCCCGGCCGTCGCGGAAGTGATAGCGGGCTCGCTCGGGGCTTCCGCGGCCGGCGGCGATGGCGGCTCGGAACCACGCGTGCCGGTCGGAGGTGTGGTTCGGGACGAGGTCGAGCGTGACCCTGATGCCGAGGGCGTGCGCCGCGGCGATCAGCGCGTCCATGTCGGCAAGCGTGCCGAAGCGCGGGTCGATGTCGCGGTAGTCGGCGACGTCATAGCCGTGGTCCACCTGTGGACTGGTGAACACCGGGCCGATCCAGATGGCGTCGACGCCGAGCTCGCGCAGGTAGGGGAGGCGCGAGATGATGCCCGCGAGGTCGCCGAGCCCGTCGCCGCTCGCATCGGCGAAGGACCGTGGGTAGACCTGGTAGACGACCGCGTCACGCCACCACTCGGGCATGGCCGCAGGATACCGGCCGGGCGTGCTCCGGACCCGCCGGCCCCCGCGTGCCGCCGGGACGGCCCCGGGCGCGCCGCCGGGACGGCCCCGGG
>JAKAHL010000236.1 GCA_021815005.1 Chloroflexota bacterium | reverse complement strand
GCCCGCCCGGCGCAGTTCGGCGGCGTCGGTCTCGAAGGCACGCCCGCACCAGGCGCAGGTGCGGGTCACCCGGCCGCCGTGCCCGAGCAGGCCGCCGAGCCGGCCCGAGCAGGCGCGCGAGCAGGTCCGCCGACCACCGAGCCTCGGACCGCCGCAGACCTCGCAGCGCGGCTCGTTCATGCCTACGCCGCCGGACGGGTGGTCGGACGGGTCGCTTTCGCGCAGGGGCGGCACAGCCAGCGCACGAGGCCCGCCTCGTAGTCGGTGACGAAAGCATGCACGTCGCTGGTGGTGCCGCAGGCAGCGCAGGGCTCGGGGTCCCGGCCGGCCAGGATGGCGTCCCGGCGGGCGGCCCGCTCGGGGAACTGGCGTCGCCAGGCGTCAGCGCCGCGCTGGCGGATCGCGGCCTGCTCGTCGGGTGTCTTGCGCTCCCAGCGGGCGAGCCCCTGCGCGCGGCGCTCGGCGCGGATGGCCGCCTGCTGCTCGGGCGTCATGCGTTCCCAGCGGCAGGCCGGGCATCTCGAGTGATAGTGATCGTGGGTGGTGTGCGACGTAGACATCCCGCGGCTCCCCTGTGGACCGGCGGTGCGCCGGATGCGGGATGCTCGGCTGGGCCGATCGGTTGTCAAGCTTCGGCGATTCACGTCCTCCCGACCCCTTGTGGGGAGGGAGGACGTGGGGCGTTCCGGCGGCCCGCGGGGCGGTGCGCCATCTTCTCACCACGCGTCGTTGCCCCCATATGGGGGCAGACCCTCATTTCATCGAGGTTGTCGGGGGGGGTCGTCGGGGGGTCGGCATCCCTCGGTCGGGGGGTCGGGGGGGTCGGGGGGTTTCCCTACCGGGGGGAACCCACCCGGGAAACCCTGCCCTCCCCCCCCGACGACCCCGACCATCGGGGCTTGCCCCAAGCTGCCCGTCGGGGAGCCGGCATGGTGTCAAGTTCGACACACCCCCCGACACCCCCGGCACCGAACCCGCGTGCGGAAAAGCTTGACACCACGCGCACCCCCGCCCATATCCCGCCGTCGGCCAGGAGCACGACCGACGAAGGGGGCGCACCGGCGCCCGGAGGAGTTGGGCATGGACGAGTACACCGCCACCCTGGAACGGGGGGTCCTCGGGCTCGGCATGTGGGAGCGCGAGGACTTCGTGCAGCTCGCCGCCGCCCTCGACGCCGAGGCGTTCGCCGATCCCCGCCACCGCGCCCTCTATGCCGCCCTGGCGAGCCTGGCCGCCGATCCGGCGCGGCCCGTCTTCGACCCGAGCGCGGTGGCCCTGGAGCTGCAGCGGACGGGTCGCCTGGCGGAGGCCGGGGGCGCCGGGTACGTGGGGGAGGTCAGCGTCGCCGAGGTGGACCGCCACAAGCTCGGCCAACTGGTCGCCGGGCTCGCCGAGGAGGTCGCCCGCCGCCAGGCCGCCGCCGCGCTCGCGGACCGGGCGGAGCGGGCGCGCCAGCGCGCGGTGCCCCTGGAGGCCCTGGCGGGGGAGGTGCGCGGGATCGCCACCCGGGTCAGCGAGGCCGCCGCCCCCGCGGAGCGCTCCTGGATCGGCGACGCGCTCGAGGCGCTGCTGGAGCGCTTCGAGCACCCGGAGCGGGATCCCGGCCTGCCCACCGGCATCCCCGAGCTCGACGAGCAGATCGGGGGCCTGGCGCGAGGGTCGCTCATCACCATCGCCGGGGCCACCAGCTCGGGCAAGTCGTCCCTGGCCTCGCAGATCGCGCTCGGGGCGGCCTACGCCGCGGCGCGTCACCCCGGGCGCTTCGGGGCGGCGGAGGGCAAGGTCGCTCCGGTGCTGCTCTTCAGCTACGAGATGCCCCGCGAGGAGCTCTACCTGCGCTGGGTGGCCCAGTGCAGCCCGATCGAGGGGTCCTTCCAGCGCGGCTACGGCTGGTCGTCGGCGGACAAGCCGCGCGCCGTCGAGGGAGCCCGGCGGGTGGCCACCCTGCCCCTCCACGTGGTCGACCACGCGGGCAGCACGGTGGAGGAGATCGCGGCCGAGGTGGCCCGCTTCGCCGCCGTCGAGGGGCGGCCCAGCCTCGTCATCGTCGACTACATCGGCCTGCTGACGACGCCCGGCATCACCAACGAGGTGCAGGGCATCGGGCACATCACGCAGGGACTCAAGGCGATCGCCCGCGAGCACGACATCCCGGTGCTGGCCCTGGCCCAGATCAACCGCGAGGCGGCCGGGCGGGAGGGCCGCAATGGCCATCGCCCGCGCCTCTCGGACCTGCGCTCCAGTGGGTCCATCGAGAACGACAGCAACGTGGTGATCTTCGTATACCGAGAGAGCTACTACATCGCGGATCCCGAGGAGCGCCGGCGCATCGAGGCGCATCCGGTGCCGGTCGAGATCACCGTGGCCAAGAACCGCTCGGGACGTACCGGGACCATCGTCATGACCTGGGTGGGCCACCGTTTCCTGTTCGTGCCCGACCCGGAGTGGACGTCCGCCTTCGGCCCTTCTATGACGGCGGGGCCCTTCTTCATCGCGTACCCGAACGTGACGCCCGCCGCCGCCCCCACCCCCGAGCAGCGCGTCGCCGACGCGGTCCGCGAGCATGTCATCCGCACCGGCCGCCCGGCCGACCGGGCGGTCCTGCTCGCCGCCTTCGGCCTGAGCGCGAAGGCCAAGTGGATCGACACGAGCGTGCTCGCGCCGACGGTGGAGGCCATGCTCCGCGCGGGCACCCTGCTGAGCGGTCCGGGCGAGCACCGCGAGGCGCGCTACTGGCTGCCCGGCCAGTTCCCCGCGGCGCAGGTCGCGCTCGATGCAGGTGGGGTGGCGGATCCGGCCGCGCCGGGTGACGCCGACGATGCGCTCGTGCAGCTGTTCGACTGAGGAAGGAGGATCGGGGCCATGACGCTGACCGAACTGAACGCGCGCATCCTCGCCGCCTGCGCCGCTTCGGACCCCGTGCGCACCCGCAACCGCGGGGTGCTGGTGGCCCACTGGCTGCGGGCGGTGGTGCGCAGCGACGCCGGGATCCGCGCCTACGCCAGCCGGCGCACGGTCTGGCAGCGCCGCCAGGTCCTGCGCCGGGCAGGGCTCCTGCCGATCGGCGGCCCCGAGGACCTGGCCGATCTCGCCGAGGCGCTCGGGGTGCGCCCCGACGACAGAGGCGCCCTGGTGCGCCTGGCCTGGACCTGCTCGGACCTGCGCCGCACGGGGAGCCTGCGCTTCGCCCATGCCGCCGCCCACTTCGGTCCCCTGGTGGCCCGGACGAGCGCCCTGCTGGCAGCGCGCGCGGGGACGGTGCCTGTGCCGCCCACGGGCGACGAGCCCGGCGAGATCGCCTGAGCTGCCATGACCAGCCGGCACGAACGAGCCGCCAATCTCGGGCCACCGGGTGCTGCGCCGAAGCTTGACACGGCACCGGACCTGCCCAGGCTTCGCGCACGGACGCGGGGTGCCAACTCCCTCCGCGCCCGGTGCTCCCGGCCCCCGGTCGTCTCGCACGGCCGGGGGCGTTTCGTGCTCGGGGCGTCCCGGCAGTCGCGGCCGGCCGATGAGGGGTTCCCATGAACCCACGGGCGGATCCCGCTTGCTGTCAACGTCGCCGGAAACCTGAACAGATAGCGCCGCTTGAAACCTGTACACCCCTCAGTGTTCCTTGGCGCCCGACAGCACCTCCTCGCGCTTGCCCCG
>JAKAHL010000235.1 GCA_021815005.1 Chloroflexota bacterium | reverse complement strand
CCGTGCCCGGCGCAACACCAAGCCCAAGGCCCGTGAGAACATCGCCGCCCACTACGACCTGGGCAACGCGTTCTACCGGCTGTTCCTCGACGAGACGCTGACGTACTCGTGCGCCGTGTTCGAGACGCCGGACCAGGCGCTGGCCGACGCCCAGCGCGCCAAGTACCGGCGGATCGCCGAGGGGGCCGGCCTGCGAGCGGGCATGCACGTCCTAGAGATCGGCTCGGGCTGGGGCGGGTTCGCCCTGTACGCCGCGGGGGAGCTCGGCTGCCGCGTCACCTCGGTCACCATCTCGCGGGAGCAGCACGAGCTGGCGCGCGAGCGGGTTCGCGAGGCGGGCCTCGAGCACCTGGCGGACATCCAGCTGCGCGACTACCGCGACGTGACGGGCCAGTACGACGCCGCGGTCTCGATCGAGATGCTCGAGGCGGTGGGCGCCGAGTACTTCACCACCTACTTCGAGGCCGTGGACCGGGCCCTGCGTCCCGGCGGCCGGCTGAGCCTGCAGGTCATCACGTTCCCGGACGTGGCCTACGAGGCGCAGCGGCGGGGCGCGAACTGGATCCAGACGCACATTTTCCCGGGCGGCCTGTGCCCCTCGCTGGCGGTGGTGGAGCGGTCGCTGCACGGGACCCGGCTGCTGCTCCGCGACGCGCGGGACATCGGGCCCCACTACGCGCGGACGCTCCGGGCGTGGCGGATGCGGTTCCTCGCCAACCTCGACGCCGTTCGGGCGCAGGGGTTCGACGACCGCTTCATCCGGATGTGGGAGTACTACCTCGCCCTGTCCGAGGCGGGCTTCGCCACCGGCATCACGCAGGATCACCAGATCGTCCTCGAGAAGGCGCGCGGCCTGGGGGCCTGAGGGCCCGGGCACCCGCTCGGGCGCCGCGCGACGGGATGGCGGGGCCTTGCCATGGGCCTTACGGTTCTCTCAACACGTCGGAGGGCCGGCACGAAGCCGGTGGCGAGACAGTGCGGAGGACTCGGAGTGAGGCGCATCACGTTGTTGCCGCGCGGGCCAATGCGCGGGATCGCGGCAGCCGGGGCGGCTGCCGCCCTGCTGACGGGCATGCTGGCGACGCCGGTCGGGGCGGCCCCGGCGAGCGGCGCCACCCTTGCCGGGGAGGTGCCGGGCTTCGTCGCCCAGGCCACGGACCTCGGCCCGACTGCGGCGACGGACACGATCACGGTGACCGTGTGGCTCAGCCTCCACAACCAGGCGAGGCTGGCCCAGCTGGTCAAGGACCAGCAGACCAAGGGCAACGCCAACTACCACAAGTGGCTCTCCGCGGCAGATGTCGCCGCGCAGTTCTCGCCGACGGCGCAGGAGGTCAAGTCGGTCTCGAACTACCTGCAGGCGAAGGGCCTGACGGTGGTGGGCGCCGCCGAGAACAACGCCTACGTCGAGGCCTCGGGCACGATCGCCCAGGTCCAGCAGGCATTCAAGGTCTCCATCCACAACTTCAGCTACCACGGCAAGGTCTACCGGTCCAACACCGCCAACCCGACGGTCACCGACGCGTCCGGCGCCCACGTTGCCGCCATCAGCGGCCTCGACGACTACGGCTACCAGCCCGACTTGGCCGCGGCCGGCGGCGGCGCGCCGACGATGACGCCGCTGTCAGCGGGCACGAATGGCGTCTTCTTCGCCGCGCAGTGCCTGTACGGCTCCGAGTCGCACACGTTCGCCTCGGCCGACGCGTCCGTGACGGCCACGTACAGCGGCCAGCGCTACGGCGCGGACATCGCCAACTCCGACCTCGGCACGCTCGCCCCGTGCGGCTACAGCCCGGCCGAGATGCAGGCGGCGTACAACCTGACCGCCTCGTACGCCGCCGGCTACGACGGCACCGGCCAGACCATCGTCATCACCGACGCGTTCGGCTCGCCGACGATCCAGCAGGACGTCGCCACGTTCAGCGAGGTCTACGGCCTGCCGCCCGCCGACCTGACCGTCTACCAGGCCCCTGGCGCCGACAACAGCGGCCCCGGCCGCTGCGCGAAGTTCGACTGCGCCGGCTGGGCCGCCGAGACGACGCTCGACGTGGAGTGGGCCCACGCCATGGCACCGGGCGCCAAGATCGCCCTCGTCATCGCGGCGAGCCCCAACGCCAACCTCGACCAGGCGATCAACTGGGCGGTGCTCCACCGCCTCGGCAACGTGATCAGCAACAGCTGGTCGATGCTCGAGGGCCTGGGCAACCCCGCCACGTACGACCGCATGAACCGCATCCTGATGACGGCCGCGGCCCAGGGCGTGGACGTCAACTTCTCGTCCGGCGACAGCGGCGACGAGACCATCAACACCGGCTTCAAGACGGTGGACTTCCCGGCCAGCTCCCCCTACGCCACGGGTGTGGGCGGGACGAGCCTATTCCTCGACAAGGCCACCGACGGGACCGTCTCCAACGTGCAGCAGACCGCGTGGGGCACCAACCTCACCAAGATCGCCGACGTCGCCCCGGGCAACGCCCCGTTCGACCCGCCGCAGAGCCTCGGCTTCCAGTACGGCGCCGGCGGCGGCGCCAGCCTCACCTACGCCAAGCCCTCCTGGCAGACTGGCACGGGCACGGGCTCGATGCGGATGGTCCCCGACGTGTCGATGCTGGCCGACCCGTACACCGGTGCCGAGATCATCCAGACCGTCGGCGGGCAGCTGTCGGTCGGCTCGATCGGCGGCACCAGCCTCGCGGCGCCGATGTTCTCGGGCGTGATGGCGATCGCGACGCAGAAGGCCGGCCACGCGCTCGGCCAGGCGGCCCCGCTGCTGTACTCGCTGACCCCGGGCGCCGTCACGGACGTCACCCAGCTGGCGGGCAGCGACAACGTGACCGGCACCGTCAACGATGCCGCCGGCGCAACGACCTACAGCGCTGACCAGCTGGCCAACCCGGCCAACGGCGCCGACTATATCTCCGCCTTCTACAACAGCCCGTACTCAACGCGCTGGTTCGTCATCACCTTCGGGACCGATTCGAGCCTCGCCGCCGGCCCGGGCTGGGATCCCGTCACGGGCGTCGGGACGCCGAACGGCTGGTCGTTTGTCCAGGCGCTCGGCCAGTGATCGCCTGAGCCCGAGGGGCGCCCCGTCGGGACGTCCCTGCTGACCCGGCGCAACGCGGGCGTCGGCCTTCGGGCCGGCGCCCGCTCGATTCCCCGACGCCGGCGTCGCCCGCCCTGCGGGACTTGCCGCCCGCTCTGCGGGACTTGCCGCCCGCTCTGCGGGACTTGCCGCCCGCTCTGCGGGACTTGCCGCCCGCTCTGCGCCTCCCGGAGTGGACTCCCGGTCCCAATTTCGGGGAGCGCACGGTCGTGGATTCGACCACCAGTCGGATCGGCGACCGATCCTGGGCCGCCAAGCGCTTGGCCAAGGTCGCGGTTTCGACTCGCAGTCCCAACCGCGACGGCCATCGGTCGAATCTTGGGACCCCTGGTCCATCGCTCGGTGCGTCCATCGCTCGGCGGGTCCACGCCCTCCCGGGCCCACGTCGCGTTGAGGCGCCGCGATCCCCCGGCACCCTGGCCGTCCGTGCGACGATCCGCGGATGGAGCGGCGAGCGGCGGGCGGCGGTCACGCGGGCGGCGGGCGCACTGGCCGCCTCGCCGGCGCCCGTGCCGAGCCGGCCCTGTTCGCCCTGGCCTAGGCCGTGCTGGTCGCCGCCATCGCGT
>JAKAHL010000234.1 GCA_021815005.1 Chloroflexota bacterium | reverse complement strand
ACCTCGCGCCCGGTGTCGGCCGCCTCCGCCATGCGCAGCCCCAGTTCGTGGTCCCACGCGGCCTCGGCGAGCGAGCAGCGCGACGGCCCGCCGTCCACGCGCTCGGCCATGGCGAGCAGGCAGCCGGCCACCGCGATCTCGTCGTCCGCCAGCCGGGCCGGCGCCGTCGGGTTGCGGTACAGCCAGCGGTCGCCGATCGTGTAGCCGATGTGGTGGAAGCCCTCCAGGTTTCCGTCCTGGCCCGCATCGCGGCGCTCCAGGCGCTCGACGACCGGCGTCCGCGCGTCGAGCAGGCGGCGCACGGTCTGGCCGCTGATCTCGCCGCGCTCGCCCCGGACGAGCACCCGCGGGGAGCGGATCCACGAGAAGTACTGGTCGCCGGTGAAGTCGTAGACGCCGAGCCGGCCGTCGAAGTCCAGCCAGGCCAGCGTCTGCTCGGAGGTCTCCAGACGCTCGTCCGCGGGCGGGCCGCTCCGGTTCGGCCCGGCGATGATCGGGGCGCGGAAGTGGCGGGCCCGGATGCGCACCTGGCCGAAGCCGATGTCCAGGTACCGCCGGAGCAGATCCATGCCGTGGTAGTCGTGGGCGGCGGAGATCTGCGCCTCGGACACGGGGCCGAGCGCGCCCGACCGCACCACCGCGAGGCGCGCGACGTGGAGCGGCTGGAGGTGGTACTGCTCGGCCACCTCGATCGGCACCGGCGGCCGGCGAGCAAGGTCCAGGATGGCGTCCAGCCCGGCGAGGTCCGGGGCGGGCGGCGTCTCGGCGAGCACGGGGACGCCGCGGTCGGCCAGCTCGCGCACGAGCACGGGCGTCACCGGCCAGGGCACCGCCGTGACCACGAACCGGGGCCCGTCGCGCAGCAGGGCGTCCAGATCGGCGCGCACCGGGATGCCGGCGGCGCGAACCGCATCGGCCCGGGCGGGGTCTCGCGCCAGCACGCCGGTCACGCGCAGCCGCTCCGGCAGCGCGGCTGCGACCCGCAGGAAGAACGCGGCGCGCCAGCCGGCCCCGGCGACGGCGAACGGGACGGGGGAGTCGGTCATGCGGCCACGATACGCCCCGTCCGGGTCCGCTCGGGTCGGCCGGCCTCCCGCTCCCCGGGCGGATGGCGCGGCTAGGCGTCCTCGAGCGGGATCGACTCGTGGCGGCGGCGCTTGGGCTCCCCGGGCGCGCGGTCGGTCCGCTCGATCAGCGTGTCCACCATCGCCCTCGCCGCCAGCAGCCGCTCCTTGCGGGCGGCGCGCAGGTGCCCGCGCACCTCCGCCGGCAGGACCATGCCCATCACGGCCTCGAGCGCTTCCATCGGGCTGCCCGTCGCCCGGGATTCGGCGGCACGGGCGCGCGCCTCCGCCTCGGCCGCCTGCGCGGCGACCTCGGCCAGCCGCTCCTCGAGCGCTGCGAGGCGTGCCGTCAGCTCGGCCTCGCGATCGGTTCCGGCCATCGTCACTTGGCTCCCTTCTGCCCGGCGACGGCCGCGCCGGCCGCCGCGAACTCGATCCGCAGGATGTCGTCGCGGAACCCGCCGCCGATCGTCTCGGCGTCGACGAGCACGCGCGGCAGGATGAGGTTCCGCCGCCACGAGCCCACCGCGATCACCAGTTCGTCGCCGAACCGGTTGAGGTGCACCTCCTCCTTGGAGGTGAACGGCAGCTCCAGCTCCAGGACGAAGCGCTCGCCCTCACGGCGCACCGTGTACGGGCGACCGCGGTAGAAGAAGCCCGTCGGGTCGGCATCGCCGAACACGGCCAGCCCCAAGGTCCGGAGCATCCGCTCGCCCACCACCTCCTCGTCGAAGAAGGGCGCGTCGCGGACGGGAACCGGCGCGAACGACTCCTCGACGAGCGGGCGGTACCGCTGCTGGGTCTCGCGCCAGGCGCCGAAGTACGCGCCGGAGTCTGCTGGCAGCACCCGGTTGCACACCACAAGGTCGGTCGGGTAGCCGTACAGGTGGAAGTACGTGAACGAGCGCTGGGCCTCCTTGATGACCATGCGCTCGAGATTGAGCACGATGCGCACCGAGGTGAGCTCGGGGTCCGCGAGCAGGTCGTGCATGTGCTCGAGCTTGCCGAACAGCGCCTCGCCGGCGTTGTAGACCTCCGGCTTGGGGGTGGGCATGCCGGTCATGCGCCCGATGATGGGCGACGTCACCGACGCGATCTTGCGCTGGATCGGGTAGATGCGGTCCAGCCACCACCGCCCGGCCTCCGGCAGCGAGAGCAGCCGCAGCGTCTCGCCGGTCGGCGCGGCGTCCACCACGATCAGGTCGTACTGGCCAGAGTCGTGGTGCTCGGCGATCCAGAGCAGGCTCGCCAGCTCGTCCATGCCGGGCAGGACGCTCATCTCCTCGGCCAGCACGTCATCGAGGCCGCGCCAGCGCAGCAGGCTCGACACGTAGTCCTGGATGGTGCCCCAGTACTTGTCGATGTTGTGGAAGACCTCCGACTCCTGGCCCCAGAGGTTGGGCGCGATCTCGGTGGGCTCGGGCCCGAGCCTGCGGTCGAAGGAGTCCCCGAGGCTGTGGGCCGCGTCGGTGGACAGAACGATGGTGCGGTAGCCGCGCTCGGCGGCCAAGAGCGCGGTGGCGGCGGCAACGCTGGTCTTGCCCACGCCACCCTTGCCCGTGTAGACGACGATCCGGGTCATGTGCCGCACGGTACGCCGGTTTGCGAGAACGGGCCACGCACCGGCCTGCCGGCGGACTGCCGGTTCAGGCCCGGCCGCGACGAGGTGAAGAAATCGCAAGGGTGCCGCCCGCCGCGGCCGCTCTCAGGGAACCCGAAGTTGGGAGCGGTGAGATTGGCCCTGCAACGCGGTCCCCGGGCCAGGCGCCGGAAGCGAGCGCCGGGCCCCGACCGCCCGCACGGACAGGACGACCGATGACCAGCGACACGAACCGCCACGAACCGACCCAGCCGCCGCCGACGCCCGGCGCCGGCTGGATCGCGAACCCCAGCGACGCCACCCAGCCGGCGTTCCCCGCCGTCGCGCCGGCCCAGCAGCCCGCGCTCCCGAGCGCGCCCCCGCCGCAGGCCCCGACGGGATCGTGGGCAGCCCCGGAACCCTCCCCGACGACGCCAGCGCAAGGCGTGGGCTGGGCCGCCGCGACTCCGCCCACGCCGCCGTCGGCGTCGCCCACGGCGGCGTGGCTGCGTCCCGAGCCCGCCTCGCCCCCGCCCGCGGGTTCCTCGTGGACGACCCCCGGCAGCGCCCCTGCCGCCTCGTACGGGCCGCCGCCCGTCGCGCCGTCCGTTCCGTACGCGGCCCAGCCGGCACGGGCGAGGCGCGGCGTGACCCCGGTGGCGCTCGCGGTGGCCATCGTCGCCACGGCGGTGCTCACCGCCGGGACCACCTACGTGGCGGTCGAGGCGGCGCATCCGAGCGCGACCGCCTCCGTCAACCAGCTTGCCGTCGCCCAGCCGTCGGGCGGGACCGGCACCGCCACGACGCCGGGCGTCACCGGTACCGCAACCCCGAGCCTGACCCCCGCGAACCCCGTGCCGGCCAACGGCCAGGGCTCGATCCCGGCGATCGTCGCCGCCGTCAGCCCCGCGGTCGTGACCATCACGGCCGAGGGCGCCACCACGACCGACCCGGTCACCGGCCAGACCACCACCGGCACGGCCGTGGGCTCGGGCATCATCTTCGACTCCAACGGCTTGGTGCTGACCAAC
>JAKAHL010000233.1 GCA_021815005.1 Chloroflexota bacterium | reverse complement strand
ACGAGGTGGGCGGCAGCCTCGTCGGCAACGCCAAGTGGACGGGCGCGCGCCTTTCGGACGTCCTCGCCATGGCTGGGGTCCGGGCGGGCGCCACGCAGATCGTGGGGCGGTCGGTGGACGGCTTCACGGCGGGCTTCCCCACGTCATGGATCACGGACCCGGCACACCCGCGCGAGGCGCTGATCGCCGTCGAGATGAACGACCTCCCGCTCCCCGTGGACCACGGCTTCCCGGCCCGCCTCATCGTGCCGGGCCTGTACGGGTACGTGTCGGCCACCAAGTGGCTGTCCGAGATCGAGCTCACCACGCTCGAGGCGTTCGACGCCTACTGGGTCCCGCTCGGGTGGGCGAAGGAGGCGCCGGTCCTCACCCAGTCGCGGATCGACGTGCCGTCCAACGAGGCCAGCCTGACCGCGGGGCCGGTCGCGGTCGCGGGCGTCGCGTGGGCCCCCGACCGCGGGATCTCGAGGGTCGAGGTGAGCATCGACCAGGACCCGTGGCGGCCCGCCACGCTCGCGACGGAGATCTCGCCCGCCACCTGGGTCCAGTGGACATTGGTCTGGCAGGCGACCCCAGGCCGGCACACCATCGAGGTCCGCGCCACCGACGGCAACGGCGTCGTGCAGGTCGACCGGGTCACGCCTCCCGCGCCCGATGGGGCCAGGGGCCACCACACCATCGTGGTGAACGTCGGGTGACGGGGTGCCCGGCCGTCCCCGCCAGACCGTCGCGGTCGCGCCGGGCCGAGTTCCGGTACCCTCGAACGCCTGATGCCCCGACGACGCCATCTCTTCGACGACCCCGACCGCTTTGTCCCCGGCACGGTCGGCGCGCCCGGCAACCGCACCTTCTTCCTGCAGGCCCGCGAGGGGACCCGGATCGTGTCCGTCTCGCTCGAGAAGGTTCAGGTGGCCGCGCTCGCCCAGCGGCTGGTGGACCTGCTCGAGGAGCTCGAGCGACGGGACATCGCCGACGCGGCCGAGGTCGAGGGCGAGGTCGGCGACACCGCCCCGCTGGACGAGCCGCTCAACGAGGCGTTCCGTGTCGGCACGCTGACCCTCGGCTGGGACACCGGGGACGAGATGGTGATCCTCGAGGCGCGCGAGCTGACCGAGGACGAGGACGAGGACGAGGACGACGAGGCCAGCGAGGACGGGCCGGACCTGTTCCGCGTCCGGTTCGAGCCCGCGGAGGCGCGCCGGTTCGTCGCCGGGGCGCTGGGGGTGCCCGCCGCGGGGCGCCCGCCGTGCCCGCTGTGCGGCCAGCCGCTCGACCCGCAGGGCCACCTCTGCCCGCGCCGGAACGGCCACCTGCTCAACTGAGGGCGGGGCCGATGGCCGACGGGCGCGACGCGGGGCTCGAGGCGGAGGTGGCGGACGAGCTCGGCGACGAGGCGGAGGCCGAGCAGGAGGCCACCGACACCACGATCGAGTCGCTCGGCCTGCCCATGCCGGTCCTGCCGCCGGCCGAGGCGCTGGCGCTCCTGGCGGGCGGTGAGCTCGAGCTGATCGGCCGGCTCTGGGTGTCCTCCAACAACGCGCTGCTGGGGGTCGTCCGCGGCGCCGGGGTCGAGGCGGCCGTGATCTGCAAGCCGGTGGCCGGGGAGCGCCCGCTGCGCGACTTCCCGGACGGGACCCTCGCCCGGCGCGAGGTGGCCGCGTTCGCCGTGTCGCAGGCCAGCGGCTGGGGAATCGTCCCGCCCACGGTCCTGCGCGCCAGCGAGCTCGGCGAGGGCATGCTCCAGCTGTGGGTCCGCACCGACCCGGACGCGGACCCGGTCGAGCTCGTCAACGGCGCGGACCCGCGCCTGCGGCGGATCGCGGCGTTCGACGCCGCGATCAACAACACCGACCGCAAGGCCGGCCACCTGCTCCCCGTCCCGGGCGGCCACATCTATGGCGTGGACCACGGCGTGACGTTCTCGCCGGTGCCCAAGCTGCGGACCGTCCTGTGGGCGTGGCGCGGCGAGCCGTTCCTGCCCGAGGAGTCGGCCGTGCTGCGCCGGCTCCGGGCAGGGATCGACGGCGACCTGGGGGCCGAACTCCGCGGCCTGCTGGACCCGATCGAGGTGACCGCGACGGCCCGTCGGCTCGACCGGCTCCTGGCCGGCGGCGTGTTCCCGCAGCCCTCGCCGAACTGGCCCGCCGTCCCGTGGCCGCCGGTCTGACCGGCCGGGAGCCGAGCGTCAGCCCAGGGCGCCAGTCGCCAGCGACTCCGCGCTCGGGAACAGGCACGTGAGGTCGAGCCAGATGACCATCTGGTCCGCGCGGCGGGCGAACCCCGCACGCACTCCGTGTCCGCCCCGACGGCCGCGGCCTGGCCGATCGGCTGCGCGGCCTGCCGGGTGGCGGCGACGGCCTGGTTGGCGGCTCGTGGCGCGATGCGGCAGCTGAGTGCGGCCGCGCCGTTCGGGTGGCACGATGGGCGCATGCGAAGCTGGAACGGCTGGGGCGAGGAGGGCGACGCCACCGCCGTGGGCGCGGGAGCGCGCCGTCTGCTGGCGGCGGCCATCGGCCGGGGAACGCCGCCGCACGAGGCAACCCTCGCGGAGGTCGTGGCGAGCGTGCCGCCCTCGCGCCTCGCCGCGTCGGCCGCGCTGCGCCTGACCACCGACCCGGAGGCCCGCGTCCGGCGCGCCCGCGGCCAGAGCCTCCCGGACCTCGCGTCACTGCGGTACGGCCGGTTGGACGCCGTCCCCGACGCGGTTGCCCGCCCGGCCGAGAGCGCCGACGTCCGGGTGCTGCTAGACCACGCGCGCCGGGTGGGCGCGAGGCTGATCCCCTACGGCGGGGGCACCAGCGTCGTGGGCGGCGTGAGCGCCCGTCCCAGCGCAGACCCCCTGATCACCGTGGACCTCGGCGGGCTGGCCGGCGTGCGAGAGGTGGACGGGCGCAGCGACCTCGTCACCGTGCTGGCCGGCACCACCGGCCCCGCCCTCGCCACGCTGCTCGCAGGCCACGCGCTCACGGTCGCGCACGAGCCGCAGAGCTGGGAGCTGGCCACGGTGGGGGGCTGGGTGGCCGCCCGCGGGTCCGGTCTCAAGAGCCTGGGTACCGGGCGCATCGAGCAGCTGTTCGCCGGCGGCACGCTCGAGGCCCCGGCCGGCACGCTCGTGCTGCCGCCGTTCCCGGCTTCGGCCGCCGGCCCCGACCTGCGCCAGCTGGTGCTCGGCTCGGAGGGTCGCCTGGGCTTCCTGACCGACGTGGTCCTCCGCGCGGCGCCCCAGCCCGAGGTGGAGCGGCTGGACGCCTGGGCGCTCCCCGCCTGGCCCGACGCCGTCGACGCCGTCCGGGCGCTGGTGCAGGCGCGGCCGGGCCTGTCACTCCTGCGCCTGTCCACGGCCGAGGAGACCCGCACGCTGCTCGCCTTCGGCGCCAAGCCAGCCCAGGCCCGGGCCCTCACCGCCTACGTCCGGGCCCGGCGCCGGCCCGCCGATTGGGTCCTCGTCCTGGCGGGCGTCGCCGGACGACGGCGGACGGCCCGCGCCGCCCGAGCCGAGACGGGGGACATCCTCGGCGCCCACGGCGGCATCCGCCTGCCCGCGCTCGCCGGGGCCTGGTCGCGCACCCGATTCCGCTCGCCCTACCTGCGCAACGCGCTGTGGTCGGCCGGGTACGCGTCCGACACCCTCGAGACCGCCACCGACTGGGCCCACATCCCCGGCCTGCTCGCGGG
>JAKAHL010000232.1 GCA_021815005.1 Chloroflexota bacterium | reverse complement strand
GGCGCTCCTGCAGTCGGACGCGCCCCACAAGATCCGCATCGGCGACAAGATCACCCGCGGCCTGGGCGCCGGCGGCGACCCGACGATCGGCCAGCGCGCCGCCGAGGAGGACCGCGACAAGATCGCTGACGCGATCGCGGACTCGGACATGGTGTTCATCACCGCCGGCCTCGGCGGCGGCACCGGCTCGGGCGCCGCGCCGGTCGTGGCCGAGATCGCCAAGGAGCAGGGCGCGCTCACGATCGGCGTCGTCACCAAGCCGTTCAGCTTCGAGGGCGCCCGCCGCAAGCTCGTCGCGGAGAAGGCCGCCGAGGAGCTCAAGGCCAAGGTCGACACGCTGATCACCATCCCCAACGACCGGCTGCGCGACGTCGTCCAGAAGAACACGTCCATCGTGGACGCGTTCCGCGTGGTGGACGATGTGCTCCGCCAGGGCGTCGCGGGCATCAGCGACATCATCACCGTGCCGGGCCTGATCAACCTGGACTTCGCCGACGTCCGGACGATCATGAAGGACGCCGGCTCGGCGCTCATGGGCATCGGCCGCGCCACCGGCGACAACCGCTCCCTGGACGCCGCCCGCCAGGCCGTCGCCAGCCCCCTGCTCGAGGTCAACATCTCGGGCGCCCAGGGCATCCTGTTCAACATCACGGGCTCGTCGAACCTCACCCTGTGGGAGGTGACCGAGGCGGCGGAGGAGATCCGCGCCGCCGCGGATCCCGAGGCGAACATCATCTTCGGGACGAGCTTCAACGAGCGCCTGGGCGACGAGGTGATGATCACCGTGATCGCCACCGGGTTCGACGGGCGCCGCCGCTCGGAGCCGTCCCGCGCCGCGGCCGCCGACCGGCACGGCTCCGTGCCGAGCGGCCTCCGGTCCGCGATGCCGTCCGCCGCCAGCGGGGCGCCGGTCCCCGCCCGCGACTTCCTCGAGGAGCTCGAGCGCCAGCGGACCGCCAGCGAGGCGGAGCCCCGCGGCCGCGAGGAGATCGTCGCCGCGCCGGTCCGCCCGGAGCGGACGCCGGAGCCGCCGCGCCGCGCCGCCGCCTATGACGCGGACGACCTCGAGATCCCGAGCTTCCTGCGCAAGGGGCGCTAGGGCCATCCCCGCGGAGGACCTTGCCGTGCGCCTCGACCCGGACGAGGTCGAGGCGTTCCGGCGCGCCCGCGAAGCCGTGCTGCGGCGCATCGAGGCGGCCGCCGCTCGCGTGGGCCGGGATCCGGCCGCGGTCACCCTGGTCGCGGTCTGCAAGACCGTTCCGGCCGAGCGCGTTCGGGCGGCCGTTGCCGCGGGCCTCACGATCCTGGGCGAGAACCGCGTCCAGGAGGGCGCGGCCAAGGCGGCCGAGGTGGCGGGCGCCCGGTGGCACCTGCTCGGGCCGGTCCAGGCGAACAAGGCGCGCCGGGCCGTGGAGACGTTCGACACGCTGGAGGCGGTGGGCTCGCTGGAGCTGGCGACCCGGCTCGACCGCCTGGCCGGCGAGCTCCGCCCCGGCCGCCCGCTGCCGGTGCTCCTGCAGGTCAACGTGGCCGGGGACCCGGCCAAGTCCGGCTTCGACGAGGCCGGGGTCGCGGCTGCCCTGGAGGAGCTGGCGGCGCTGACGAACCTGCGCCTCGACGGGCTCATGACGATCGGGCGGCTCGTGCCCACGGCCCAGGAGGCGCGGCCCACCTTCGTCGCCCTGCGGGAGCTGGCGGGGCGCCTCCGCCGCGTTGAGCCACGCCTGGGGGCCGACCTGTCCATGGGCATGAGCGACGACTTCGAGGTTGCCGTCGAGGAGGGCGCGACGATCGTGCGCGTTGGCCGGGCGCTGTTCGGAGCGAGGCCGGCGGTCGCCGAGCCCCCGACGGAGGGGTAGGGTCGGCGCGTGGGTTTCGCTCAGGTGTTTGCGGGCGTCTTCGTCCTGCTGCTGTGGGCGCTGGTCCTGGCGCGCATCCTGCTGACGTGGGCCGACCCGCGCCGCCGGACCCGGGCGGCGAGGCTCACGGTCGAGATGACCGAGCCGATGCTCGAGCCGCTGCGCCGTCGCCTGCCGCGAACCGGCGCCTTCGACGCCTCGGCGGTGCTGGTGCTGGTGCTGCTCGGGTTCCTGTGGCGGCTGCTGTTCTGATGGGCGAGGAGCGGAGGCCCGTCCGCCTCTCCGTCCGGCTCACGCCGCGCGGCGGGTCGGATCGCGTGGACGGGGCGGTGGACGGCGTCCTGCGGGTTCGCGTCGCCGCGCCGCCGGTGGACGGCGCGGCCAACCGTGCGCTGCTGCGGCTTATCGCCGAGGAGCTGGACGTGCCGCGCGGGGCGGTCCGCCTGGCGGCTGGCGAGGGGAGCCGGACCAAGATGGTCGAGGTGGACGGCGTGGACCCGGTGGTGGTGGCGGCCCGGTGGCCGGGGCTAGAGGTCTGAGCGCGGTCCACACAGGCGCGGTGTCGGGGGCCGTCACGCCGCGCGTGGGCGCCTCGCGGAATCGCCGGGGCGCGCTAGAATGCGAGACCCCTTGCGGGAACGGGCGATTAGCTCAGTCGGTTAGAGCGCACGGTTCACATCCGTGAGGTCACTGGTTCGAGTCCAGTATCGCCCACCAGATCCTTCCGCACGCTGGCGGGGCTGCTCGGCCCCGCCTTCGTGATTCCCGGGCCCGCCGGCCCAGGAGCGGGGCCTGTCCCAACGGCTGCGCCCGCCGCGTCACACGGCCTGGCCGCGGTCCGTCCCAGCGCCGAACCACCAGCCCCGCGGAACGGACCTCCTCCCCGGTCCGCGGGGCGCGCCGTTTTCCGGGGCGCCGTGTTCCGGGCGCGGGGCGCCGGCTCGGATCGCTCAGCCGTCGCGGCGGGCGTGGTGCTCGGCGAACAGCTCCACCATCTCCCGCTCGAATGCCGGGATGTCGTCCACCACGCGGCCCCAGACCAGGTTGCCGTCTCGGAACGCGGGCGCGTCCACCCACTGCCCGCCGGCGTTCTCGAGGTCGTCCTTGATCCCCAGCGAGCCCGTGACGGGATGGCCGCGTCGGAGGATCCCCGCCGAGATGGCCAGCGAGCCGCCGTGGCAGATGATCCCGATGGGCTTGCCCGCCTCGTTGACCGCGCGGATGAGCCCCACCACCTCGGCGTGGCGGCGCAGCTTGTCCGGCAGCCAGCCGCCGGGGAGCACGAGCCCGTCCACGGCGGCCGGGTCGATGTCCCGGACGAGCGCGTCCGCCTTGACCGCGAGCGCGTTCTTGCCCCTGGCCGGCTCAAGCGAGACGCCGGCGCTCGTCACGACGGCGCCCGCCTCCCGCAGCCGCATCACCGAGACCCAGTACTCCAGGTCCTCGACGCCCTCGGCGACGAAGATCACGACCCGCATCCCGTCAAGGGGCCCGGGGGCCCCGCTCGGAATCGTCCGGCCCGTCATGGGTCTCACCTCCCGATGCGGGCCAGGCCCGGGTCCCGGCCGGGTTGGGCCCGCGGTGACCGGTGGCTCCCGCGGTGGCTCCCGCGGTGGCTCCCGCGTCAGCTCGCCGCGAGCCGCCGCAGGACCGCCGGCAGGATGCCGCCCTGGCGCAGGTACTCCACCTCGATCGGGCCGTCGAGCCGGGCGATCGCCCGGAACGTCCGCGCGGACCCGTCCTCGTCCGATCGGGCGGTGACCGTGACGACCTGGCGCGGGGCCAGGTCCGCGATCCCGGCGATCGTGTACGCCTCGCGGCCG
>JAKAHL010000231.1 GCA_021815005.1 Chloroflexota bacterium | reverse complement strand
TGATGTTCTGGCCGCAGACCGCCGTGTCGATGGCCGACATCAACAAGGCGATCCTGCTGCCGGCCACGTTCCTCGTGGCCTGGGCGGGCAGCCGCTTCTACCGCGCCGCCTGGAAGGCCGGCCGCCACGGCGGGGCGACGATGGACACGCTGGTCGCGGTTGGCACCGCGGTCGCCTGGGCGTACTCCGCGTTCGTCACGCTGTGGCCCGACGTCGTGCGCAACGCCGGGATCATGCCGGAGACGTACTTCGACTCGGCCACGATCATCATCGGGCTGATCCTGCTCGGGAAGTACCTCGAGGGGCGGGCGAAGGGCCGGACGACCGGCGCCATCCGCCGGCTCGTCGGGCTCCAGGCCACCACGGCCCGCCGCATCCGCAACGGGGTCGAGGAGGACGTGGACCTGGCCCTGGTGGTCGCGGGAGACATGCTCCGCGTGCGGCCCGGCGACAAGGTGCCGGTGGACGGCGTGGTGGCCGAGGGCGCGTCCGCGGTGGACGAATCCATGCTCACCGGCGAGCCGATCCCCGTGACCAAGAATCCCGGGGACGAGGTCATCGGCGCCACCCTGAACACGACCGGCTCGTTCGTCATGCGCGCCACGCGCGTGGGCCGCGACACCGCGCTCGCCCGCATCGTGGACTTGGTCCAGCGGGCGCAGGGCTCCAAGGCGCCGATCCAGCGGCTGGCGGACCAGATCAGCGCGGTCTTCGTGCCGGCGGTGCTGGGGATCGCCTCGGTCACGTTCGTCATCTGGCTCGTGTTCGGCCCGGAGCCGCGGTTCACGCTCGCCCTGACCGCGTTCATCGGCGTCGTCATCGTCGCCTGCCCGTGCGCCATGGGCCTTGCCACCCCCACGGCCATCATGGTCGGCACGGGCAAGGGCGCGGAGGCCGGAATCCTTGTGCGCGGCGGCGAGGCGCTCGAGGCGGCGGGCGGCATCGACACGGTCGTCATGGACAAGACCGGCACGCTGACGCTGGGCAAGCCCGCGGTGACCGCGGTCGTCCCGGCGCCGGGCTTCGCTTCCGCGCGGGTCCTGGACCTCGCGGCGTCGCTCGAGCAGGGCTCCGAGCACCCGCTGGGCGAGGCGATCGTGCGCAAGGCGCGCGAGACCGAGCTCGGCTTCGGCAAGGCGTCGGGGTTCGAGGCCACGATCGGGCGGGGCGTGAGCGGCGAGCTCGACGGCGCGCAGGTGCTCGTGGGCTCCGCGCGGCTGCTGCGGGAGCGGGGCGTGGACGTCGCGCCGCTGGACGCCGCCGCCGCCGACCAGCAGGCGAACGGCGCGACGGTCGTGTTCGTGGCGGTGGACGGCCAGGCGGCAGGCGTGATCGCCGTCTCGGACCCGGTGAAGGCGGAGTCGGCCGAGGCGGTGCGCTCGCTGCGGGCCAGCGGGCTGGACGTGTGGCTCCTCACCGGCGACGCGCGCGTGACGGCCGAGGCGGTGGCGCGCGAGGTGGGCATCCCCGCGGACCGCGTGGTCGCCGAGGTCCTCCCCGGCGACAAGGACGCGGTGATCGAGCGGCTGCAGGCCGAGGGCCACAAGGTGGCCATGGTCGGCGACGGCATCAACGATGCGCCGGCGCTCGCCCGGGCGAACCTGGGCGTGGCGATCGGGACCGGGGCGGACGTGGCGATCGAGGCGTCCGACGTGACCCTCGTCGGCGGCGACCCGCGCCTCGTGGGCTCGGCGATCGCGCTGTCGCGCTGGACGCTCCGTGTCATCCGCCAGAACCTCTTCTGGGCATTCGCCTACAACGTGCTGCTGATCCCGATCGCGATGGGCGCGCTGTTCCCGGCGTTCGGCGTGACGATCAACCCGGCGCTCGCGGCAGGCGCGATGGCCCTCTCCTCGGTGAGCGTGGTCACGAACTCGCTCCGGCTGCGGCGCGTTGACGTCCGCCCGGGCCGCGTGACGCCGATGCGGGCCGGGGCCCTGGGCCTCGTGCGCGACGGCGCCTACCTGCTCGTGATCGGCGTGATCGGCCTGGCGGTGGCGGGCGGCGTGCTGGCGGCCGACGGGGCGCTCGACGCCTCGCTGCCGACGGTGCCGGTGGCGAGCGCGATGACCGTACGGGCCGGCCAGCTGACCGTGCTCGAGCTTCCGAACGCCAGCGGCGCCGTCGAGGCGTGGATGGCGCAGGGACTCGCCAACGTGGAGCTGCTGGCCCGGCCCGGCCAGACGGCGCGCCTCCGGGTGTCGATCTCGAAGCCCGGCACGTACCCCACGATGCTGGGCGCTCCGGACGGCGCGGGCGCCACGGCCGGAACGCTGGTCGTCACCCCGTAGGGGGCACGTCGTCGGGGGCCGGTCCGGCCAGTTCGTACACGCGCGCGGACTTTCGAGCGCGATCCTCGAGCTCGGTGGTGGTGCGGACCTCGTAAGCGGCCAGCTCGCGGAGGCCCTCGGCCGGG
This sequence comes from Chloroflexota bacterium, assembly GCA_021815005.1. Taxonomy (GTDB): domain Bacteria; phylum Chloroflexota; class Limnocylindria; order Limnocylindrales; family CSP1-4; genus CAIXZV01. The sequence continues at coordinate 1,272 of JAKAHL010000231.1, read as the reverse complement.
AGGTAGGCGCGACCCGGGTCGCCGACCAGCACGTCGATCCCGGCCGCCCGACAGCGGCGCAGCCACGGCCAGATCCTGCCCGCGAACCCGGTCTCGTACCACGTGTCGCCCGCCAGGACGACGTCGGCCTCGGGCGGGTCCTCGTCGAGAACGTCCCGCCGGACGAGTGCCACCCGTCGGCCGGCGGCCCGGGCGTTGAGCTCGATGGCGGCCCAGCTGACCGGGTCGATGTCGGCGGCAGCCGCCCGCGCGGCGCCCGCGTCGAGCGCCGCCAGCGCGCACAGGCCGGACCCGCTCGCGATGTCGAACACGCGCCGGCCAGCCACCAGCTCCGGATGGCCGCGCAGGTGGTGCGCGAGCGCCAGGCCGCCCGCCCACGCGAACGCCCAGTAGGGGATCGGCGCGTCGTCGTCGTGCGTCTCGACCTGCGTCGCCCGCCAGAGCGGGAGCACCTCGTCGGCGAGGTGGAGGCGCAGGTGCTCGGCGCCCGGGACGGGGCGCAGGCGCGTGTGGCGCATGACGAAGGCGCGGGCGGAGTCGGTCATCGCTCGGCCCGATGCTACGGCGTGGCGGGGCCCGTCGCGCGGCGGGCTGGCCGCGGCGCGTACACTCGTGACGCGATGCACGAGCCCGATCCCGCCGCCCGCCATGCCCGCGTCGAGGTGCCGCCCGACCCTCGGGACCTGGCCGGCACGTTCCCCCAGCGCTTCGTCGTGGACGTTCGCTTCGGCGACACCGACGCCATGGGCCACGCGAACAACTCGCGGTTCCTGACCTACGTGGAGTCGGCGCGGCTCGCCTACTGGGAGGCGGCCACCGGCGAGTCGTTCGCCCTCGCGACGCACGGGGCGCAGGAGTCGCTCATCCTGGCCGAGGTCCGGGTCACGTTCCGCTCGCCCGCGCTGTTCGGCGAGGTGCTCACCGTGGAGACGCGGGCGGGGCGCGTGGGCCGGACGTCGTTCACGCTGCAGCACCGGATCACCGCTGCCGCGTCACGTCTGGCCCCGGCGCGCCTGGTCGCCACCGCGGACGACGTGCTGGTCATGTACGACTACGTCAACGGCCGCCCGCAGGCGATCCCGGACGATGTGGTGGCGCGCCTGGAGGCCTTCGAGGCACGGCCGCTTCGCGGCTGACCGGCCCGCGCCCCTGCCGATCGCGCTCGCGCACCGGCCCCAACGCGACGCGGGGGTGAGGTCGCGGGCAGCATCGTCCGCCCGCGCGGGTCCCGCCTCCCGGGCGATGGCCCTGCGCTCGGCGCCGCGGCGGGCC
>JAKAHL010000230.1 GCA_021815005.1 Chloroflexota bacterium | reverse complement strand
GCTCGAGGCGGCAGCCGCAGGCGGAGCAGGTCACGGGCCCACCCGTGGCATGGCCGGAGGCCCCATTCGTTTCGAAGACGGGGTACGTCACTGGGCGAGGTCCTTCCCGTTCTTGCCGGCCGGCGAGGCCGATCCCGTTCGCGCCGATTGCCGAGGTACCGGTTGAGCGGGCTGCATCGTGCGCTCGGAGCGTGGAGGAGGCGGCACCGAGGGGGCGGCAGGGCGGTTGCGTTTCGGTTACGCCGGGCCGGGCGCGCCATGGCGGGCCGCGGCGCGCCAACGGATCGGCGGCCGGCCTACGCCGAGCGCGGGACCACGGGCCGGTCCAGCAGCACGCCGGACCGCCGAACCACCCAGCCCGCCGTGGTGCCCTGCAGCAGCAGCGTGATGAGCACGATGCCGTACACGCCGCCGGCGATCAGCTGGCGCTGCGGCAGGCCAGCCGGGAGCGACAGGACCAGCGCGATCGCGATGGCGCCGCGCAGGCCCGCCCAGAACATCACGTGGAGGTAGCCGGCGGTCACGGCCGTCCGGCCTCGGCGGGCGAGCAGCCGGCTCCCCGCGCCGATCAGCCCGTAGACCACCACCGCGCGCGCCGCGGAGATGCCGACGAATCCGGCCGCGATGACCGGCACGGCCACCGCGAGCTGGGCCGGCGTGATCACCACGCCGATGAGCAGGAACACGACCGCCGTGAGGAGGAACGCCAGCGTCTCCCAAACGGTGTCGAGCGCCTCGGTCGTGTGGGCCGGAAGCGCGAACCGGCCGCCGGCGTTGCCGATGACGATGCCGGCGACCACCGTGGCGATGATGCCCGACATGTGGATCGAGTCGGCGACCAGGTAGGTGCCGTAGGCGGCGACGAGCGACACCATCACCTGCACCGTGTGGTCGCGGGCCAGGTGCATCGTGCGGACGGCCACGAGGCCGGAGACGGCGCCCAGGGCGGCGCTGACCGCGAGCTCGGCGACGAACCGCGTCACCCCGTCGAGCGGGGACACGGGCCCGGTCGCGGCGGCGAGCGCGATCGTGAACAGCACGACGCCGGTGCCGTCGTTGAGCAGGCTCTCGGCCTCGACCACGGTCCCGAGGGCCTTGGGCGCGTGGAGCTGCTTGAACACCGCGACGGTGGCGACCGGGTCCGTGGCGCACACGATGGCGCCGAGCACGAACGCGAGGCTGGCCTCGAGGCCCGTGGCGGCGGCGACGACGGCCGCGACCAGCGCCGCCGTGATCACGACGCCGGGCACGGCCAGGATTGCGACCGAGGCGAACGACCGGCGCAGGTGGTCGAAGTCGATGTGGTATGCCGCCTCGAACACCAGGCCGGGGATGAACACCGCCAGGATCAGGTCCGGCGTGATCCGCGCATCCGGGACCGGCTGGGCCACCGACAGCACGAACCCGGCCGCCACGAGCGCCACCGAGAACGGGATCGACAGGCGCTGGGTGACGAGCGCCACGCCGACCGCGATGGCGACGAGCGCCACGAACAGGCCGACGACAACCTCGCTACCCACTGACCTCCTCTCCGTCCAGCTGCGTCGCCGAGCGTACCCGACCCGCGGCGCCCGGTCGCTGCCGATCGCGCGCTACGCTGTTGCGACAACCCACCTGCGGAGGATCGGATGGACCTCGGACTCGCCGGGCGACGCGCCCTCGTGGGCGCGGGCGCCTCGGGCATCGGCAATGGCATCGCGACCGCGCTCGCTGGGGAGGGCGCCAGGGTCGCCCTTATCGGGCGGACGGTGGCGAGGGTCGAGGCGGAGGCGTCTCGGCTGGGCGGCCTGCCCGTGGTCGAGGATCTGTCCACGCCGGACGGGCCAGCGAAGGCGGTCGCCACGGCGGTCGCCGGTCTCGGCGGGCTCGACCTGCTGGTGGCCTGCACCGGCGGGCCGCCCAGCGGCACCTTCGAGGCGCTCGACGAGGCGGCCTGGGAGGCGGCGATCAGCGGCACGCTGCAGTCGGTGCTGCGCCTGGTCCGGGCCGCGCTACCCCACCTGCGCGAGGGCGGAGCCCCGGCGATCCTGATCGTGCTCTCCTCGTCGGTCCGCGAGCCGATCCCGGCCCTGATGGCGTCCAATGTCCTGCGGCCGGGCCTGGCGGGGCTCGTCAAGGCGCTCACCGCGGAGATCGCGCCGATCAGGATCAACGGCGTGGCGCCGGGCCGGATCGCCACCGAGCGGATCGAGTACCTCGACGGCGTCCGAGCCCGGGCGGCCGGTGTGACCGCGGAGGAGATCGGCCGGCGTGCGAAGGCCACGATCCCGCTGGGCCGCTACGGCGACATCGCGGAGATCGGCCGGGTGGGCGCGTTCCTGCTGTCGCCCGCCGCGTCCTTCGTCACCGGAGCGATCGTCCCGGTGGACGGCGGCATGGTGCGTGCCCTGCCGTAGCGCCGGCCGACCGGCACTGTCGGCCGACAGGCAAATGCAGAGTGAACCTCATTGTGAGGTACACTCTGCTCATGCAGACCCCCATGCCCTCCATGCCTGCCCCGACCCGGGTGGAGCCCGCGGTCGAGATGGCCGACCTCCTCAGCCAGGTCGTCCGGCAGCTCCATCGCCGGACGAGCGAGGCGCTCGCCCCGCTCGGGCTCTCCCGGGCGCAGGCAAGGGTGATCCGCCTCCTCGCCCACGGCCCGCTGCGGATGGCGGCGATCGCCGAGCGGCTCTCCGTCGTGCCGCGGACGGTGACCGATCTCGTGGACGATGTCGAGGCGGCCGGGCTGGTCGAGCGGCGGCCCGACCCGGGTGATCGGCGCTCGTCGCTCGTGGCGCTGACGGCGGACGGCCAGCTCCTGCTCGACCGCCTGGAGGTCGCCAGGCGGGAGAGCGCCGAGCAGGTCTTCGGGCAGCTCGGTCCGGCAGACCGGGCCCTGCTGCTCCGTCTCCTCGTCAGCCTGACCGGCGAGGCCACCGGCGAACCCGCGCCCGGGGCACGGCCGGGGCCCGGAGCGGTCGAGACGGCGCCAGCCCCAGCCGCCCGGGAGCGTGCGCGATGAGCATGATGGGCGGATCGGGCATGGGCGGGTGGCACCTCATGCGCTCGTTCCGGCGTGACGATTCCGTCCGCTCGCAGCGCCTTGCGCCCGGCCTGGTCCGCCGAATCGCGCGGCTCGCGGCACCGTACCGGCGCCTGCTCGTCGTGTTCCTCGTGCTGATCGTGATCGATGCCGCGGTTGGCGCCGCGAACCCGCTCGTCTATGCCGCGGTCATCGACCGCGGCATCCTGCTCGGCGACTCGTCGCTGGTCATCGAGCTCGCGCTGCTCCTCGTGCTCCTCGCGGCTTTTGACGCGGTCCTCTCGCTCGCCGAGCGCTGGATCTCGGCACGGGTGGGCGAGGGGCTGATCTTCGACATGCGGACGCAGGTCTTCGCGCACTTCCAGCGCATGCCGGTCGCGTTCTTCACCAGGACCCAGACGGGCGCCCTCGTGAGCCGTCTCAACAGCGATGTCCTCGACGCCCAGAGCGCGTTCACGAACACCCTCTCGTCGGTCGTCGGCAATGCCATCACGGTCCTCGCGACGCTGATCGCGATGTTCTTCCTGAGCTGGCAGATCACGCTGCTCGCGCTCGCGCTGTTCCCGCTGTTCGTGCTGCCGGCGCGCTGGGTTGGCAGGCGGATCCAGGCCATCACGCGCGAGAGCTACAACCTCAACGCGGCGATGACCTCGACGATGACCGAGCGGTTCAACGTCGCCGGGGCGCTGCTGGTGCG
>JAKAHL010000229.1 GCA_021815005.1 Chloroflexota bacterium | reverse complement strand
GCCGCCACCGGCGCGGCCAGCTGGCCGAGGGCCCGTGCCACCGCGCCCCGCCGCGCCAGCGGCGCGAGGGGCGGGTGCAGGACCGCGAGCGCGAGTTCCCGCGACGTTCCCGTCGGGTGGACCGGCCCGCCCGGCCCGAGCATCGAGGCCACGTACGCCTCGAACGCGGCCAGGTCCCCGGGAACGCGCCCGTCGGGCACGCCGAAGGCCCGCCCCACGGCGCGCGTCTCCGCGTAGTAGGCCGCCCGGCGCTCACGCGGCACCGGACCCAGCCACCGCTCCGTGGCCGTGAGGGTGGCCCAGACCAGCGTGGCGTGGACCCACAGCGAGAGTTCCGGGTCGCGAGCGGCGTAGGCAGGGCCGAACCGGGCCGCGGCCTCGGCATCCTCCACCCGGCCCGCCACGGATCGGTGCAGCCGGTTGAGCCGCCGGATCTCCGCCGCGGCGGCCGGCCCGGTGCCGTAGACGATCCGCAGGTACGAGCGCAGCGTTCCCTCGAGCCGCGCCCAAGGGTCCTGGCGAAACGCCGAGTGCTGCGCCACGCCCTCGGCGACGAGCGGATGCGCGATCTGGAGCAGGACGGCCAGCGGGCCAGCGCCCAGCAGCAGCGCCGCCTCGCGGTTGAGCCACCACGCCTCGGACGACGGGCCGTACAGCCCCGCCGCGTCATCGGGCGCGCCGAGCGCCGACATGGCCGCCGCGATCTCGGCGTCAACGGGGTCGCCCGGCGTCACCGTCCGCGGGGCGTGCGGCCCGGCGAGAGGCCCTAGCGGTCGCTCGGCCGTCGCCCCACCACCCACCAGGCCGCCGGGAACGCCCCGGCCGCCACGAGCAGCTTGACGACGTCGCCAGCGAGGAATGGCGCAAGGCCCAGGTCGATCGCCCTGAGCGGCTCCAGGTGCGCGGCGACCGCGAGCCACGGCACGCCGACGACGTAGATCACCGCCGTGCCCAGCAGGTTCATGCCAACCGAGACGCCCAGCCGCCGATCCCACCCCAGCTCCGCGAGCCGCCCGACAAGGGTTGCCGCCACGACGAACCCGACGAGGTACCCGCCGGTGGCGCCGAGGAGGGCGTCCACGCCCCCGCGCGACGCCGCGAACACGGGCAGCCCGGCGACCCCGAGCGCGACGAACAGGCCCGTGGACAGCGCGCCGCGCCGCAAACCGAGCGCACCGCCGACGAGCAGCACGGCCAGCGTCTGCAGCGTGAGGGGGACCGGATCTCCCGGCAGCGGGATCGACACCCTCGAGGCCAGCACCAGCAGGGCGGTGCCCGCCAGCACGAGCCCGAGGTCGCGAGAGCGCGGCGATACCCGCTCGCCCACGCGGACCGGCACCAGGAAGTCGGCGATCGTGAGGCCCCGCTCGGCGGCGGGAACCCGGGTCACGGACGGGATGGCGTAGGACATCGGCTCCTCGGGTCGGGGTGGCTAGCCCGCGTCAGGCGGAGTCTACCTGAAACCCCCGGCCGCGCCAGAGCCTCACGATGCCCGTCGGCGCGCCAAGCGCGCCGGAAGCAGGCCGCTAGGCCCCTCCCCTCCCCGCCCGCTCCTACTCGCCCCGCACCGCGGTGACGATCGGCACGCGGCTCGCGAGGCGGGCCGGTTGGGCGGCCGCCAGCATCGCGAGCGCCACGCCGAGGACGATCGCGAGCATCACCGCCCCCCACGGGATCGCGGCCGCGACGCCGCCCGGCCCGACGCCGCCGCCGAGCAGCAGCCCGAGCAGCACGCCGGCGACCGAGCCCACCAGGCCGCCAATCGCGCCCAGGATGCCGGCCTCCACCAGCACGCTTCGCCAGACCTGGCTGCGGCTCATGCCGGCGGCGCGGAGCATGCCGATCTCGCGCACGCGCTCGAGGGTGTTCATCGAGAGCGTGTTCACGATGCCCAGCGCCGCGATGACGACCGCGGCGAAGGCGATCAGGTCGAGCAGCCCGAACAGCCGGTCGAGGGCGTCGCTCACGCTCCCGGCGACCACCGAGATCGGCGATGCCGTGAGCGCCATCTGGCGTGCCAGCGCGTCCACCTGCGGCTCGGCATCGGCCTGGCGGCCCGGCGCGTAGCGGACGGCGAACGAGTCCGCCCCCGCCACGCCGAACTTGGCGGTCGCGTCGGCCCAGCCCACGAGCGCGGCATCCCCGGTGCGCCCCGGGAAGGACCGGGCCACCAGACCCACGACCTTGAGGTTCACCAGGCCCTGCGACGTGGCCACGGCCATCGTGTCGCCCAGACCGACGCCCAAGTGCTGTGCGCGGGCTGCCGGGAGGATGACGGCTCCGGTTCCGTCGATCGCGGTCAGCGCAGCGGTCCGGTCACCGGCGGTGAAGTCGAGCCGGCCGTCGGCGAGGAAGTCGGCGCCCCGGATCGCGACGGCCTCGAGGCGCGTGCCCGAGTAGGCGAGATCGAAGGAAGCCAGCGGCGTCGCGAGCTGGACGCCGTCGATCGTGGACAGCTGCTGGTCGATCCCGCCGGCGCCGACCTGGGCCGGCGCGATGGCCGTGAGGATCTCGTCGCCCGGCACCACATCCGCCAGCCAGGCCGTGGCGGCGACCCGCGCGCTGCCGGCAGCGGAGGCGAGCGCCACGACCATGGCGAGGCCCACAACGAGCGCGCCCACCGTCAGCGTCGTGCGGCTCGGGTCACGTCGGATCGCCGCCCGCGCCAGGCGCTCCTCGAGGCGGAGCGGCAGCGCGAACGGCAGGCCGACCAGCCGCGTCAGCGGCCCGAGGACGAGCGGCGTCAGGAGCACGGCGGCCAGCAGCAGGACGTAGACCGCCACCGCCCGCAGCGGCACGGCAAGGTCGGTCGCCCCGCCGGGCAGCAGCAGGACGGCGACGGCGCCGATCGCCGCCACCACCACCACCAGCCAGCGGGTGTGCAGCCGGACCAGCTGGGCGACGTCCGCTCGCACGCGGAGCGCTGCCACCGGGCTGATGCCCGCCGCTCGCCGGGCCGGCTCGAAGGCGGCCACCAGCGTGATCCCGACGCCGGCGGCGATGCCCCCCAGCACCGACCACGCGGAGATCACGGGACCGTCGATGCCGAGCTGGCCGGTGGCTCGCAGCCACGCCGCGGCCACGATCGCCAGCGCCGCGCCGATCAGGATGCCCAGCAGCGATCCGGCCGCGCCGAGGACCAGCGCCTGGGTCACCACGATGCGCGAGATCTGGCCCCGCGACGCACCGGCGGCCCGCAGCAGGGCGAGCTCGCGGATGCGCTCGGTCACCGTCATGGCCATGGTGTTGAGGATCAGGATGGCAGCGGCGAACAGCGTGATGGCCGCCAGCAGGGCCATCGTGGACCGGATGTCCAGCGTGGACGCGCGCAGGCTGTTCGCGATGTCCTGCGGCCTTGACAGGACGTACGGCTGCAGGGTGAGCGCCGAGTTGATGGCGGCGGACACCTGGTCGGCCGAGGCCCCGGCCGCGAGCACGAGGTCCACCCGGCTGACCCGGTCGAGCTGGGTCGGGGCGGGCTGGCCGTCCGGGACGCTGAGCAGCATCGCGGTCCGGATCGGCAGGACCACCGTGCGGCCCGCGGAGCCCAGCTCCGGCCCGTCGCCGGCCAGAATGCCGACGACCTTGACGCTGACCGGCGCGCCGGCGCCCAGGATGGCCAGCGTGTCGCCCATGGCAAGCCCGTCGGTCCGCGCCAGCGTCTCGGTGATGAGCGCGGTCGCGTCCGTCTGGGAGGACAGCAGCACCCCCTGGGCGAGCGGCAGGTCGCGC
>JAKAHL010000008.1 GCA_021815005.1 Chloroflexota bacterium | reverse complement strand
GGGCGCTATGCCGCGCTGGCGCTGCCCGGGTCGGGCCCGCCGCCCGATCCCGCGTCGTCGCCGTCGCCCGCCGGGACGGCGTCCCCGGCGAGCGCCTGCCGCCAGGTCCAGGCGAGGTGCGCCACCGCGATCGACGCGATCGCGAGGAACCCGGTCAGCACGTAGAACCGGATGTCGCTGAACGAGGTCGCCCCGCTCCGGTCCACCGTGTTGACGCCGAACTGGAACATGTACAGGTAGGTGGGCAGGACGCCCTGGTACCACGGCACGATGCTGCCGGGCAGCGGCAGCGCGGAGATGTTCGGGTAGAGCACCGCGAAGTTGAGCGCGATCGCCGCGATCAGCCCGCCCACGAACCGGCGAGCGTCGCGGGCCGTGAGGACCTGCACCGCGACGAGCCCCAGCGGCACGAGCGCCAGGAGCGCGATCGGCTCCGGCGCGAGCCCGCTCACCGAGAACAGCGCGCCGCCGGAGGGCAGCAGCCGCGAGAGGATGGCGAGGGCCACCACGATGATGCCCGTGACGAGCACGCCCTGGGCGTCGCGGAGCCCGGCGGGCCGGCCATCGGCGCGTGGCCGCCCGAGGCCGACCAGCTGCCAGACCAGGACCCCGCCGCCGACCAGCAGGATCAGGACGAGGGCCGCGACCGCGGGCGTGACGACGAGATTGCCGGGGTTGCCGTTGCAGGCGGACGAGCCGGGCGCAACGGCCTGGACGTTCGCGACCGTGCACAGCGGCAGGCGCAGGAGCCACAGGATGGCCGGCCCCAGCACCCCGAGGGCGGCGGCGGCGCGGGCGAGCAGCCAGGTCCGCTGGGACGCCCCGTGCCACAGCTCGGCCACGAGGTAGGCCAGGGCGATGATCAGGAACGGCAGGCTCGAGTAGTAGTGGTACTGGAAGGCCGCGCGGTCGATGCGCGCCCAGGACACCCACTGGGCCAGGAAGCCCACCAGGACCAGGAGGAGTGCGAGGCTCCGCCTCCGATAGGCCTGATAGGCGATGAACGCCATGGCCGGGATCGACATCCACCAGATCGCGATCGTGCCCGCGTCGTAGATCGCCCCGCCGTAGTTGCCCGCGAAGCTGCCCTGGTAGAACCAGACCGGCTTGAGGTCGAGCGGCCACGCCCACCACGGCGACGATGCCGGGTGCGGCGCGGTGAGGTCGTTGTGGTAGCGGTACATCTGACCGGTGAGGTCCAGCAGCGTCTGGCCCGTATGGCCGGGCGGCCAGCCGTTGGGGAAGCCCAGGAAGCCCGCCGGGACGATGGCGTGGTTCTCGATGTTCGCCCACGGGATGTAGAGCAGGATGTAGACGGCGAGCGGCACGACGATCAGGTTGAGAGCCCACCACAGCGTGGACAGGCCGAGGCCGTCGCCAGTGCGGAGCCAGGCCTCCGGCGGATCGGCCATCGGGAGCGCCGGGCGCCCGTCCCGCCGGACCGCCATCGGGCCGATGCCCAGCCGGCCGCCGACGCCGAACGCCACGTAGGCCGCGCCGCCAAGGAGGACCAGGGCGAACGCCGTCGGCAGCGGCGTCAGCGCGAGCGGTCCGACCGCGATCGACGTGCCCACCTTGCCCAGCGCGACAGCCGTGAAGGCGAGGATCGCGCCGGCCGCCACCGGCGCCCCGACGGTGAAGCGCATCTCGTCGTCGGACCAGGCGACCGGCCGGTAGACGGCGATCGCGATCGAGGCGAGCGTCAGCGCGATCATGATCAGCGGGAAGAGCACGTTGCCCAGCTCGCTGCTGCCGGTCGGGACGGCGAGGGCCATCCAGCCGAGCACCGCCGTGGTCCCGATCATCCCCAGCAGCAAGACGATGCGCCCCAGCGCCGAGCGGGCGAGGATGAGGATCCCCAGTGCGCCGATCGCGTACGCGGCCACCCATTTGGAGCCCAGGCCGAGGCCCAGCAGGACCCCGATCACCGGCCACAGAATCCAGAACCACCGTTTCCTGCGAGGCTCCACCCAGAGCCAGGCGAACAGCGCGTACGCCGCCACGATGAAGAACCCAACGTAGACGTCGTTCATGCCGATCCGGCTCTGGACGAACATCATCCCGTCAAGAAGGGCGAACAGGCCGGCAAGCCCGGCGATGAGGCGACGCCGGAACAGGACGCGCACGAGCAGGTAGAGCGCTCCCACGGTGAGCGCGCCGAAGATCACGCCCGGCAAGCGCCAGGCGAAGTCGTAGTGGCCGACGTCGAGCGCGGCCACGTCACCCTGGGCGGAAAACGCCAGGATCTCGCCGGTCGAGGTGGTGGGGTAGCTCCCGTTGTGGTTCATCACCAGAGCCGTGGGCGCGAACCCCAGCTTCTGGTCCGCGAACACCGCATTGCCGTGCGGCTCGACGACGTACACCGTGGGCGTTTGGCCGCCCTGGGTCACGCCCAGGGCCTCGACCATCTGGGAGGCCGGATCGTACAGGAGACGAGTCACCGCGCCGGGCATCTGGAGCACGTCGCTGGACGGGTCGAACGCGGGTCCGCTCTTCGCCACGTCGCCCGACGTGGTGATCCAGGCCAGCTGGGGCGTACCGGACCCCGGGTCCCTCGTGGTCACGTACAGCTCGTTGTCGCCCAGCCCGGTGACCACCGCCAACCCGAGGCCGCCGCCGGCGAGCGCCGTGTGGTCCGCCACCACGGCGTTGTCGGCCAGCATGTCCACGCCGCCCGAGTCGGCCACCGCCACCAGCGCGACCTGGCTGATCGTGATCCCCGGCACCTGCCCGCCGTCGATCGCCGCCTGGAGCTTGGCACGCGCCTCTCCGGCGGGCGTCTGGTCGGCGCTGTTGCCGAGCGTGATCGGGAGGACGGTCGTGTCGCCCTTCGCCCCGCCGAGCGCCGCCTGATAGGCGGCGGCCGTGCCGCCCACGAGCCCGGCGAGTGTGGTCGCCGTGGCGGCCTTGTCGGTCACGCCAGCCAGCGTGGCCACCACCGCGTCGCCGCTGCTCACCTCTGCCATGTCGGCGGCACCGGCAAGGTGCGCTCGACCGACGACGGTGCCGGCGGCCGTGTCCACCACCTCCACGGTGCCGTCGGCCAGCCGGGCGGCCAGCCGGGCGCCGTTGTCCCAGGCCAGGAGCTGCACGGGCGTCCCGTCGAGCTGGCCGAGCCCGGTGACGGCCGAGAGCGCCGCTCCCGGCGAGCCGGCCCGCAGGTCGTCCAGAGTGGTGGCGTCCACCGTGTCGAGCGCGCCCGACGAGGTCCCGACGGTGACGATGTGCGTGGAGGCGTCGAAGGCCACCGTGGACGCGCCGGGGATGGCCCACGACGCCTCCTCCTTGCGCGTCTGCAGGTCGTACGCGATCAGCTCGGATCCCGTGACCACGAACACGCGATCGCCAAGGCGGGCGTTCGGCTGGCTCGGGTCGTCGAAGCGGGGCTCGACGGCGGCGTCGGCCACGTTGACGCCGAGGCTGCTCGAGGACGCCACGTCGTGACCCGCGAAGGCCACGATACCGCCGGCCATCACGTACTTGGCAAGGTGCGGGTGCGTCCACTCGTAGATGTTGTGCTCGATCCCGTAGCGCCAGTCCTGCAGGAACTCGGTCGCCGTGCGGGCGTGGTAGACCTCGTCGAAGTGCATCTGGGCGGGCTCGGCCAGGCGGTACGTCCGCAGGACCAGCGCGGCGATCACCATCACGATGACCAGCCACAGGTCCAGGCGGTCGAGCCGGCCGCCCTTCTCGCCACGGAGCGAGGCGGACCGATCCGGCCGGATGGGCGTCTCGCGGATCTTGGCCCGGAGCCAGGCGAGCGGCGTCATGGCCGAGAGCGACGGGCGGTCGAACCACGCCGGGACCAGGGAGCCGGGGCCCTCGGCCGGCGCCGGGGCGGCGGAGGCGACGCCGGCTGAGGCGCCGGCACCCCGGGCGCCGCCGGGCAACGCGCCCACCTCGGTCGCGGGAAGCACCGGGGCGGCGACGTCGTCGGGAACGCGCCCCGCCTCGAGCTCCGCGGCCAGGGTCTGTGCGGAGCGGTGCCGCAACTGGGCGAGCCCCCACGCGAACACCGCGGTGTTGACGAGCGCGATCAGGGCCACGCCCCAGTACGAGCGGATCGCCGGGCCGATCCCGAGCCAGTCCGCAACCGAGGGGTTGTCCGGGTACAGCGTGGTCAGGACCACGTACATGTTGAGGAACGTGGCGGCCGACGCGAGCAGGTAGGCGACCCGCCACCGCCAGGAATAGGCGATGAGGATGGCCGCCAGCCCGAACAGCGGGTACAGGTACCGCTCGTGGACGCGCGTGGGAACCGCGAAGAAGGCCAGGGCGAGCGCCGCCGTCCCGACCAGGATGGTCATGCGGTCCGGCCGCCGGGCCACCACGACGGTGATGATCGCGGCCAGCGCGAGGAGGGCCACGGCCCCCACGAGCCCGGCAGGGAGGGGGCCGATCTGCGCCCAGAACGAGGCGCCCTGGACCGGCGCGTCGTAGATCCAGGCGGAGTTGGAGGCCATGCTGTTCACGACGCCCGAGAGGTCCGCGACCGGGAACAGGGCCCACAGGTTGTAGGCGTTGACCGAGACGTAGGAGTACGTCGAGGCGGTGCTGAACATCAGCTTGATGAGCGAGGTTCCGGAAGCGCTGAACTGGACGGGCCACAGTCCGAACGGGAGGCACATCGCCAGCACGGTCACGAAGCCGGCCGCGGCCGTGGTCAGAATGCGGACCCAGCCGGTGGTCCGGCGCTCCCAGGCGGTCCCGCTCGGGGCGGGGGGGTTCTCGTCACCCCAGGCCCCGGCCGGCCACAGCACGCGCCGGATCGTCACCAGGCCCACGATGGGCACCAGGATCGCCAGCTGCGGCTTGATCAGCGCCGCGACCACCGCGAGGACCGCGGACCGCTCGGTCCGCCCTCGCCACAGCTCCCGGATCGCCAGCAGCAGGAAGACCGTGCCGAAGCTGTCCACCTGGCCCCAGACCACCGAGTCGAACCAGGAGATCGGGTTCACGATGACGACGAGGGCGGCCAGACGGGCCCGGCGCTCCGTTACGCCCAGCTCGAGCACCATGGAGTACACGACGTACGCGAGGGCGACGTCGGTGAGGATCGCCGGCAGCTTGATCAGGTCGCCGATGCCGCCGATCAGCGAGCCGACGATGCCGACCAGCCACAGCGCGTACAGGTAGCCCGGGGTGTAGTCCGCGAAGAACCCGCGGTCGTAGAAGCCGAACGGGCCGTGCTGGGCGAGGCTGTCCGCCCAGTACCGGAACAGGTCCAGGTCCGTCTTGAAGCCCGAGCCGGGGATGGGCGAACCGAAGAACGGCGGCAGACCATATGCCAAGATCAGCCGAGCGACGAGCCCGATCCCCAGGATCAGGACGATCTCGCGGCCGATGCCTCGCCGGGGGGTATCGTCCGTGCTGCTTCCCCGGCCGGGCACGCCCGGGCCGGAAGCGGTCACAGGGACCCTCCTAACGAGCGTTGAAGGTGGATCGGAGTATAGCCGAGGGCCCTGCCGGGGCCGCGCGAGCCGGAACGTCGGGCGAGCGGCGCCTGGCCGTGCTCGCGGGACTCCTCCTCGCGCTCGCCGCCCTGGGCCTGTACGCCATCTCGGACCCGCAGCACACCAACCTGTACAACCACTTCGTCTGGCAGGCGGACGCGTTCCTCCACGGTCGCCCCTGGTTCGACTACCCCGTCCGGAACGGCATCAACACGGTGACCGGCGCCGCCGTGCCGGGCGCGCCTGACAACGACTACTTCCAGGACGTCTACCCGCTCAGGGACGCGCTCGGCCACGACCTCGGCCGGGTGCTGCTGCCGTTCCCGCCGCTGCCGGCCATCGTGCTGCTGCCGTTCGTTGCCGTCTTCGGCCTGTTCACCGATCAGGAGGCCGTCGCCATCGGGCTCGGCGCGCTCGGCGTCCTGAGCACTTGGTGGATGCTGGGCGGCCTGCGGCTGCGCCTCTCCGTCCGGGTCGCCGTGACCCTGATCCTCGCGACGGGGACGACCTGGTGGTGGGCCGCGGCCGAGGGCACCACCTGGTATTTCGCCCATCTCGTGGCGCTCAACCTGGCAACGCTCGCGGTGGGCGTGACGCTGCGCCACGACCCCCGGGCGGCAGGCGAGACCGTCGGCGACGAGGACGACCGCCTCGCCGGTGACGCCGCCGGTGGCGAGGCGGAGCCGCCGTTGCGCCGCCTGCTGGCGGCCGTCTGGCCGCTCGACCGCTCCCAGGTCCTGGCGGGACTGCTGCTCGGCCTGAGCGTCACCGCGCGCCTGTCGCTGGTGTTCGCCGCGCCGTGGTTCATCTTCGTGGGGGGCGGCGGGTCGCGCCTGCGGCGCACCGTGTCCACGGGGGCGGGCGCCTTCCTGCCGGTTGCCGCCCTGCTGCTCTACACGTTCCTGACCACCGGGTCGTTCCTCCACCCGGGCTACGACTACCAGTACCGGCTGGAGGCCTACGGCTACCCCACCCTGGGCTACCACCCCGAGTGGTCGGTGGAGGACCTCCGGTATATCCCCCAGAATCTGGGGATCATGTTCGGCTCGCTGCCGGCGATCGCCCCTGGCGTCCAGCCCAACACGCTCGGCTTCGGCGCCCCGGTCGACCTGTGCACGGGCGCGGGCGCGACGCGGGGTCTGTTCGACACCAGCTGCCCGCTCGCGATGCCGGTGGACGTCGGCACGAGCATCGTGCTCTCGGCCCCCGGCCTGCTGCTGGCGCTGTTGGCCTTCCGCCCGCCGAGGCTGGCCCGCCTCAAGATCGGGGCCGGGCTGGCGGTCGCGGCGATCGGCCTGTTCAACCTCGCGCACTTCAGCCAGGGCTGGGTCCAGTGGGGCTACCGGTTCTCGCTGGACTTCATGCCGTTCCTGCTGCCCCTGGTCGCGCTGGGGGCGATGCGCCCGGACGGCCGGCTGCGCCGGCTCGCGGTCGCGCTGGTCGTGGTCGGGGCGGCGGTCAACCTGTGGGGGGTCGCCTGGGGGAAGATGCTTGGCTGGTGACGGCGCGCTCCCGATGACGCCCGCCGCGCGCGGCCGCAGAGGTGACCGATGGACCGACCTGACGCCGCTCGCGGCGGGCATCGTGGCCCTGGTCGCGCTGGCCGTCTACCGGACCACCCTGCTGCCGGGTCTCGGCTTCTGGGACACGGGCGAGGCGCAGACCGTGCTGCCGGTGCTGGGCACCATGCACCCGACGGGGTTCCCTGCGCTCGTCATCATCGGCTGGCTGTTCTCGATCGTCGCCAAGCCGCTGGGCCAGCCCGCCTTCCTGATGAACCTGCTCGCCGCGACGTGCGCGGCGCTTGCCGGCGGCGGCGTGGTGATGGTCTCCCGCCGGCTCCGCGTGCCGTTGCCGGTGGGTGTCGCGACCGGGATCGGCTTCGCCCTCACGCCCGTCGTCTGGCACATCTCCGGCGCGATCGATGCCCACGCGCTGCACATCCTGCTGGTGGTCGCCCTCACCCTCGCGCTGCTCCGCTGGCAGGCGCTCGTAGACGGTCGTCGAGACCACCCCGACGACGCCTACCGCCGACGGGGCGACCGGGCCATCCTGCTGGCGGCCGCGATCTACGGGGTGGCGGCCGCCAACCACGGCCTCGCGCTGATCCTTGCCCCGTCCGTGGTCCTGTTCGTGCTGGCCGTGGAGCCCCGGGTGCTGCTCCGGCCCGGGTTGATCGCGGCGGCGGCGGGCACGGCGATCGGCGTGGCGGCAGTGCTCTACCTCGAGCTCCCGCTTCGCGCCGGGCTGCTTCGGGCGCCGCTGGTGTACGCCCACCCCGACACCTGGCAGGGGTTCTGGGACGTCGTGCTCGCCCGCCAGTTCCAGGGCGACGTCCACGGCCTGCTGTCCGACCTGCCGGCCAAGGCCGACGCCCTGCTCGCGCTCGCCACCGCCCAGTTCGGCCCGCTCGTGGCGCTGGTCCCGGTCGCGCTGGTGGTGACCGCGGTCAGGAGCCCCCGCTACGCGCTGTTCTCGGGCACGGCGGCGCTGGTCACCGTCACCTTCGCCGGGTCGTACGTCAACGCGGACATCACCCGCTACTACCTCGGGCCGGTGTTCTTCACGTGGACCTGGCTGGCGGTGTTCGCGGGCGCCGTCGCGGACGCGGTGGCGGGCCTGGCCGGCGACGGCCTCGCCGCCGGCCCGGAGCCGGTGGCCATGCGTTCGCGGCGCCTGCGGGCCGGACTCCCGGCGGCGATCGCGGCGGTCCTCGGCGTCGCGCTGCTGGTGCCCACGGCCGCGGATCTCGACGCCCGATGGCGCGCCGCGGACCAGTCCGGCGACACGGCGGCGGCGCAGTGGCTCGACGAGGCGTTCGGCGCGATGGACGCGAACGCCGTCGTGATCTCGTGGTGGAGCTACTCCACCCCGATGTGGTACGGCGAGGATGTCGAGGGCCGCCGGACGGACATCACGATCATCGACGACAGCAACGCCGTCTGGGATCATCTGGGCTCGCCGGCCCAGATCATCGACCGGTATCTCGGATCTCGGCCCGTCTATGTCATCCGACAGTTAGATTCGGACATCGAGACTCTCGCCCAGCAGTACGCGATCCGGCCCGTGGGTCGCCCCAGCAACCTCTACCTCGTGACGGGCCGCATAGGGACCACACCATGACCACGGCCGACACCGCGACCGCCGCGCCTGCCCGCGTTCCCCGCCTCTCGTACTTCTTCCCGGCCCACAACGAGGAGGCGAACATCGAGGCGCTGGTCGCCGAGGCGCTCGAGGCGCTGCCCGCGCTCGCCGAGACGTTCGAGATCATCGCCGTGGACGACGGCTCCGGGGATCGGACGGGGGCCATCGCGGACCGTCTGGCGGCCGAGCATCCGGACATCGTCCGGGTCGTCCACCACCACCCGAACCGCGGGTACGGCGGCGCGCTGCGCTCCGGCTTCGAGACAGCCCGCTACGAGCTCCTGGCCTTCACCGACGGCGACCGCCAGTTCCGGGTCGCCGACATCGGCCGGCTTACCGCCCGCATGGCCGGCCCGGACCGCCCGGACGTGGTCGTCGGCTACCGCATCAAGCGCGCCGACCCGTTCGCGCGGATCGCCTACGCGCGCACCTACAAGCTGGCGAACCGGCTGCTGTTCGGCCTGAGGGTCACCGACGTGGACTGCGCCTGCAAGCTGTTCCGCCGCGACGCCCTCGAGGGCGTGCGCGTCGAATCGGGCGGGGCGTTCTTCTCCGCCGAGCTGCTCACCAAGATCCGAGCGGCCGGGCGGTCCATCGCGGAGGTCGGCGTGCCGCACTACCCGCGAACGGCGGGCTCCCCGACCGGCGCCAAGCCGTCGGTCATCTGGCGTGCGGTCAAGGACTTCTGGATGCTCCGGCTCCGCCTGTGGGCCAACCGCGAGGTGGCGATGCGACGGGGGCGGCCGATCCTCGGGCGGTAGCCCGCGGCGGGCGGCAAGGGCCGGCTAGGACCCGCCGCCCTTGTCCTCGAGATCGAGGCCGTTCACGAATTCCCGGAAGATTGCCAGCGACGCGGCGTCCACCGCGTCGCCGACGCTCTCGCGCGAGGCGGGCTTGCGCCCCGGCTGGGCGGTGCCGTGCCCGGGCTCCGTCTCGTCGTCGTCCGCCGCCTCGTCGTCGGCCTGGTCCAGGTCCATCGCCTTGGCGGCCCGGTCCAGCACCACCGCGGCCGCGTAGATCGGTGCGTCCAGTCGGACCGCGAGGGCAATCGCGTCGGACGGCCGGGCGTCCACCTCGACCTGCGCATCCGGCGTGGCGAGGACCAGTCGCGCATGGAACGTCTCGTCCGCGAGCGACACGATCACCACTCGCTCGAGGCGGGCGCCGAGCGTTCCGATGACAGCCCCCAGCAGGTCGTGCGTGAGCGGGCGCTCCGGCGCCACCCCCTGGAGGCGCATCGCGATGGCGCTCGCCTCCCACGGCCCGATCCAGATCGGCAGGATGCGGCCCAGCGCGACCTCCTTGAGCAGCAGGACGTGGCGCCCCGTCGTCATCTGCACCCGCACGCTCTCGACTGCCATCTGGAGCTCGTCGTCGCGGTACTCGCCCATGGCGCGATTATCCCACCGATCGCCCGGGGCGCCGCGGCCAGCCCTAGACCCGCTCGCGGCCAGGGCGCGTCAGCGGCCGGCGCGAGGGTGCACTCCCCGCCGACCCGGTGCCGTCAGGACGGTTTCGGGGTCGCCGTCGCGCCCGGCCGCGCCGTCGCCCTGGGCTTGGCGCTGGCCTTCGGCTTGGCGCTGGCCTTCGGGCTCCTCGTCGGCTTGGCAGCGGGGGAGGCGCTCGGGGACGGCGAGGCGTTCGGGGACGGCGAGGCGTCCACCAGGGTCGAGGTGTAGAGGGCCGTGCTGGACACCCACCACATCGTGCTCGGGGCGCCGGTCCCGAACGACGGGAGGACCTCGATGCCCTGGAGGTCCGACCACGTCACGCCGCCGGCCACGGCAACGTACTGCGCCACGTAGTTGCCGCCACTCTTGGCGAAGGCGACCACCCGGTGGTTCTGCGCGTCCCACGCGTAGAGCGTGCCCGTCCCCTTGGTGTACGTGCCGTCGGGGAGGTTGGGGGAGACGACCGCGGTGTAGCTTGCCGTGGGCCGAATGTCGGTGTCGGGGAGCGTCGCCGGCTTCCAGCCGCCGCTCGGGATGAGCCGCTCGAGGGCCCCGCCGTCGGTGGCGTAGATGTCGCCGTCGATCAGCAGCGAGGTGATCTGGCTGACGTCGCGCGAGGCCGGCAGGCGGGGGACGGCCGCCGTCGTGTAGCCGGAGCCGTCGCTGTTGGGCGAGAGGACCATGATGTTCTGCTGGGACGGGTCCACCACGTACAGCTTGTAGAACGCCTGGCTGAAGTTCGAGACGAATGTCCCGAGCACCGTGACGCCGCTGCCCCACGTGGTGGAGCCGGGGACGTTGACCCGCACGAGGGTGCCCTTGCCCGCGGTGCCGATGGGCCGCCAGCGCCAGAGCTGGTTCTTGGTGTCGAGAATCAGGATGTCCGGCCCGCCGACCGTGATCAGCTTCGGGTCGCCCACCTTGCCCGTGTCGGCCTGCTGGCCGGACGTGTAGACGGGCAACGCCTTGTCCGCGGCGAGGTCGATGCGCCACACGGTCTTGGTGCCCGTGTCCAGGACGTAGGGGGCTCCGTCGCTGCCCTCCACCACCGTGGTCAGGTGCACGGCGCCCGCGGACGCCGGGAACGCGAACGCCACGGTGGACGCCACGTGGACCACGCCGTACAGCCGGTCGAGACCGGCGTTGACCTCCGCGCGCAGCGGTGCCGTGGCGGCCGCCGGGTAGCCGCTCTGCTCCGCGATGGTCAACTGCTCGTTGGCGGTCCGGAGCAGCTGGAGCGCCTGCTGCGGATCCACCACGATGAGGTCCTGGCCGGAGTTGGTCAGCTGGCCGAGGGCGGCCTGGGCCGCATCGAACGCCTGCTGGGCCGCGGTCGCCGACGGGATGACCACGTTGGGGTTGGGCGCCTTGCCGCCCAGCAGGTAGACCCCGCCGCCCAGGATCGCCGCCACCGCGATGAAGGCCAGGAGGGCGACGGCGGCCCGACGCTGCGTCTCCACGCGCGCCGACGCCGCGCTGACCCGCCGGGAGACCGGGCCGCGCCGCGGCAGGGCGTCCTGGATCGCCCAGACCAGCCGCTGGAGCCCGTTGCCCGCCGCGTCCCGGGCGCGAGCCGCGCCGTCGCCGACCGCGGAGGCGCCCGCGGCCATGGAGTCAGCGAGCGGGATCGGGCCCCGGTCGGGCGTGCCGGCGAGCGGCTCGGCCGGCCGCACCGGGACGAGCGTCCGCTGCTTGAACGTCGCCCCCACCTCGGTCGCCTCGAAGGCGATGGCCCCGTCGCTGCCGTGACCGTCCGAGTCGGCGAACCGCGCGTGCACGTGCTCGACGGCGGACTGCGGGTGGAGCGTCACCAGCGCGTCCTTGAGCGTGTCCATGCCGACCCGTGCCATGACGTTGGCGGAGATCAGGCACAGCGAGTCGCCCACGGTGAGCTCGCCGCGCCAGACCTCGGGCACCAGGTCGTTCGAGGGCAGGCCCCGTTCCGCGTTGGGGTCCGGCAGGGTTGACAGCCGAGCCTGGCGGACGAGGTAGGCCTCCGCGGGCCCCACGGTGGCCACGTACATCTCGCGCCCGCGGACGACGGCGACCGCCACGCCGATCGGCCCCGACCCGTCGGCGCTCGCGCCTAGCCCCAGCTTCTCGCGCTGGTGGGCGAGCTTCTTGTTGGCCGAGCCGATGACCTTGACCAGGCACTGCCGAATCCCGGCCGACTCGTCGTAGTAGTACTCGTCACGGAGCGATTCGGCGACCATTCGCGTCGCCTCGCGCGCCTTGGCCCCCGGCACCCGGGAGGCGACCAGCAGGTACAGGTTGCCCTTGGTCCGGGCCACCGAGCCCACCGTCGGCTCCACAACCACGACCGTGTCCGGCGAGTCCGGCAGCCGGTCCTCGCCGGTGACGGCGCCGAGCTTCAACTGGAGACGGACAGCCAAGGCAGGCCTCGTTGGATTCGCGACGACTGGTGCAGCGACGCATGTCGGGGCGGTCAGGTGACGCGGCGCGCCACCACCCCGCGAGGTGGTCCCGGATTATACCCGCGGTCGGCCGGGCTCCCGGGACCCCCGCCCGCCGCTCGACGGAGAGGTCAGCCGGAGCAGCCGGGCCGGACGAACGCCCGGAGCGGCCGAGAGGGCGGCGAGCAGCTCCGTGGCCCGCATCCGGAGCTCGGCCGCCACGATGGGCTCGTCCGCCTCGACCACCGCGGTGTCGCGCTCGAAGGCCACGAGGCGGCAGGCGCCGACGGCGGGGGGCACCCGCTCGGCGATCAGCGCATCCCAGGCGGCCATGGCCCGGGCGAGGCGCAGGTGCTCCTCCAGCCCCAGGCGCCGGGCAGCCTCGGGCAGCAGGTCCGCGAGACGGTCCGGGCGCCGACGCCGGGTCGGGGACTCGGGGTCGTCGCCGCTCATGCGGCGCCCCCTGCCACGGGGCGGGTCACGCGCCGCGCCCCAGCACGGCCGTGCCGTCCCCCGCCGGGCGAACCTCCCACGCGGTTCCGATCGAGCGCAGGGCCGGGTCGATGTCCTCGAGCGTGGTCGTCGTGACGAAGGCCTGGGGCAGGGCGGCGATCCGCCTGACCAGGTGGGCGCGCCGATCCGGGTCGAGCTCGCTGAACACGTCGTCGAGGAGCAGCAGGGGGGGTCGGGTGTCGACGGCCGTCAGCATGTCCAGTTCCGCCAGCTTGAACGCGAGGATCGCGGTGCGCTGCTGGCCTCGGGAGGCGAAGGTCGCCAGCGGCCGGCCGGCCATCTCGAACACCACGTCGTCGCGGTGCGGGCCGACCAGCGTGGTTCCGTTCCAGACCTCCTTGTCCGCGGTCTCGGCCAGGCGGCGGGCCAAGGCGCCGCGGACCGATTCGCCGTCCGCCTGCGGGGCGTTCGTGCTGTAGGTGAGGTCCAGCCGACCCGCGGCCGCCTCGTCCGGGGCGATCTCCGCGTGGGCTGCCGCCAGCGGCCCGGCCAGCGCGGTGAGCAGGCGCTGGCGCTCCTCGCGGACCGCCGAGCCGGACTCCAGGAGCTGCGCATCCCAGAACCGTAGCTCGGCTCGGGTCGCCTGCTCCTCGCGGATGAGCCGCAGGAGGCCGTTCCGCTGCTGGAGCGCCCGCCCGTATGCGGTCAGGTCCCGGGCGTATCCGGGCGAGCGCTGGCCCGCGAGCGCGTCGAGCGCCTCCCGGCGGAGCGATGGCGAACCCGAGATCAGCAGCATGTCCTCGGGCGCGAACATGACGGTGCGGAGCGCCCCGGCGAGGGCCGCTGCGCGGCGTGGCACGCCGTTGACGCGGATCCGCTTCCGGACGCCGCCCGAGGCGGTTCGGACCAGCGCCACCTCGATCGCGCCGCACAGCTCGGGGGGGTCGTCCGAGCGCCCCACGGTGGCCTCGACCCGCGCCAGCCCCCGGCCCCACCGAACGAGCTCGCCCTCGGCTCCGGTCCGGTGCGAGCGCCCCCAGGCAAGCAGGACGATCGCCTCCAGCAGGCTGGTCTTGCCGACCGCGTTCGGCCCGTACACCAACTGCGGCCCGCGGTCGAAAGCCGCGTCGAGCGTCGCGTAGCCGCGGAGGTCGCGGATCGAGAGGCGGCGCAGGATCGGCGCGTCGAGGGGTGCCCGGGCGGCGCCCGCCGCGTCCGTCAGGAGGTCGTCCGGACGGGCATCACGACGTGGACGTACGCCGCGTCGCCCAGGGGCCGGAACACGCCCGGCGAGAGGGGCCCGTTGAGCTCGAGCGCGAAGCGGTCCGCCGTCACGTTGGTGAGCACGTCGTTGAGGTAGCGCGCGTTGAACGCGATCGTGGTGGGGTCGCCCTCGACCGTCGCCTCCACCTCGCCGGTGTAGTCGCCCACCTCGGCGGCTGCGGTGACCGTGATGCCGGCGCCCTCGCCCCCGATCTGGAGTTTGACGATGTTCGCCGACGAGCTGGCGATCAGCGCCGCCGGGCGCACGGCGCGCAGGAGCTCCTCTCGATCGAGCTCGACGGTGGTCGCGTGGGTGGCAGGCAGGACCTGCTGGTAGTTGGGGAACTGGCCGTCGATCAGGCGCGACACGATGTCGATGCCCTCGAGGTGGAACAGCACCTGGTTGCGCGCTTGGGCCAGCACCAGCTCCACGGGGTCGTCGGTGTCGGCCAGGACGCGCTCGAGCTCGTGGAGCGAGCGTGCCGGGATCACAACCGACACCGCCTCGACGGGATCCAGGATGTCGATCGACCGGACCGCGATCCGGTAGTTGTCCGCGGCCGCCAGGGTGAGGCGATCGCCCTCGAACTTGGCCAGGACGCCGGTGAGGATCGGCCGAGCCTCGTCGCTCGCAGCGGCGAAGGTGGTCTCCGACAGGGCCCTGCGGAGCTGCTTCTGGCTGATGCGCGTGGTCGGGCGCTCGCCAGCGGTCTGGATGGTGGGGAACTCCTCCGCGTCGATGCCCTTGACGTGCGTCGCGAAGCGGCCGGCGCGAATGTGGAGCGTGTCCGTGCCGACGAGCTCGAGGTCAACGCGTTCGCTCGAGGGCAGGGCACTGACGAGATCGGTCAGCAGCCGGGCGGGGATCGTGGTGGCGCCCTCGGAGTCGATCCGGCCGGGTATCCAGCAGGTGATGCCGATCTCGAGGTTGGTGGCCGTGAGCTTGAGCCCGGCGTCCTCGGTCCGGAGCAGGACGTTGGCGAGCACCGGGAGCGTGCTCCGGGACGAGACCGCCCGCGACACGACCGACATGCCGCGCGCCAGGTTCTCCTGCATGACCGAGAGTTTCACGTCGGGTTGTCTCCGTTGCGTGGTGCCGGCGGCCGTGTCGTCCGGTGGCGCGCGGCGCTCTGGGCTGGGTGGGGAGCGGATCGCGCGCGGTGTGGGTCCTCTGGTGGAAGTGTGCCCTATCTTCTCATTCCGTCATCACCGTCATCATGCCGTGGACGCTGGGGATAACGCCCCGTGGCCCCGCACGATCGGGATGTTGGCGGCCGTCGCCTGAATGGTGGACATCCGCCGCCGACCCGGGGACGCGCCGGCGGCGGCACCGTGGACGAGCCGGCGGTCTCGCCCGGAGACGGTCGATGACGTCCCGGACCAGCCCGACTTGTCCGCACACGCGACCCGGCGGTTCGGGCCCCACGCCCACCGTCGGCAGCGGTTGTCCACGCGATGTGCACACCGCTGGCACCCCCCGAGCCCGTCCGTTCCCCGAGAACCCTCGCCAATGCCCCAAGCGAATGTTAGAGCCCTCGTGGACCGACCCGACCCTCAACCATGCCCTGGGTGAATGTCCGAGGCCTCAAGGTTGCGGAACTCACTCGCCGGCGCTCAACGCTGCGCCCTACCAATCCGCGCAGGCATATTTGAGGCTCGGCGCCATCGCCAGCGCCACGGCCGTGGCGCCGATCCGAGGTTCGGGGCCCGGGTCCGGCGCGCGAGGGTGGGGCACGGCCGGCATCCGCGACGACGACACCGGCAGCGCCCGCGCCCCCGGACCGCAGACGGGCGTCAGTCGGAGTAGATCAGCTCCCGGACGGCGGCCACCTCGCGGCGCAGCTCGTCGTTGACCAGGATCTCGCGGTTGATCTTGTCGCAGGCGTGGAGCACGGTGCTGTGATCCCGGCCGCCCAGTTCGGCGCCGATCCGGAGCAGCGAGACGTCCGTCTCCTCGCGCATCAGGAACATCGCGATCTGCCGCGGCATGACGATGCTCTTCTCGCGCTTCTGCCCGCGCAGCATGTCCATGCCCACGCCGTAGTAGTCCGAGACCGCCTTGGCGATGCGCTCCGGCGTGACCTGCCGCTTCTTGGGGTTGTAGAGCACGTTGGAGAGAACCGCCTGGGCCAGGTCGATCGAGATGGGCATGGCGCCCATCGACGCGTAGGCCACAATCCGGTTGAGCGCGCCCTCGAGCTCGCGGACGTTGGACACGACCTTGCGGGCGACGAACTCCACGGCGTCCGAGCCGATCGGCGTCCCCTGCTCCTCCGCCTTGGCGCGCAGGATGGCGATTCGCGTCTCGAGATCCGGCACGGTCAGGTCCGCGATCAGCCCCCACTCGAAGCGGCTTCGGAGCCGCTCCTCGAGCGTGAGGATGGCCTTGGGCGGCCGGTCCGAGGACAGCACGATCTGCTTGCCGTCCTCGTGGATCGCGTTGAACGTGTGGAAGAACTCCTCCTGCGTGCGCTCCTTGTCCGCGATGAACTGGATGTCGTCGATGAGGAGGAGGTCGATCCGGCGGTAGCGGGCGCGGAACTCGTCGATCTTGCCCTGCTGGATCGAGGTGATGAACTCGTTGGTGAACTTCTCGCTGGTGGCGTAGACGACGCGCTTGCGCGGGAACTTGGCCGCGACCGCGTTCCCGATGGCGTGCATCAGGTGCGTCTTGCCCAGGCCCACGCCCCCGTACAGGAACAGGGGGTTGTAGGCGTGGCCCGGCCGCTCGGCCACCGAGAGCGCCGCGGCGTGGGCGAGCCGGTTGGCCGAGCCCACGATGAAGTTGGCGAAGGCGTAGCGCGGGTTGAGGTTGAAGGCGCCGGCGGCCGCGCCCTCGGGCGCGCCCACACGCGTGGGCTCGAGACGGACCGGCTGGGAGGCGACTGCGGCGGCCTGCTCGGCGAGGGCGTCGCCGGCGGCGACCACGAACTCCACCTGGACGCTGTAGCCCACCACGCGGGCGAGGGTCTGGGAGATCAGGGAGCGATAGCGACCCTCGAGCCAATCCTTGGCGAACGCGTTGGGGACGGCGATCCGGAACCGCTGCTCGTCCACCTCGACCAGCTGGGTCTCGCGGAGCCAG